>NZ_JXMW01000040.1 GCF_002072215.1 Methanobrevibacter arboriphilus JCM 13429 = DSM 1125 | reverse complement strand
TTCTTTGACTGTTAGTGTTGATGGTAATGTTTATGATAATGTTATTATTAATTCTACTGGTGGTTGGAGTCTTAATTACACAACTAATCGTACTGGAAACATAAATGTTAGTGTTAATTATGTTGGTAATGAGAATTATACTGGTTTTACTAATGCAAGTAGTTTTACTGTGATTTTGAATGATACTAATTCTAGTATTGTTGTTAATCCTGAAACTGTAAATATTGGTGATAATGTTACTATTTCTGGTCAGCTTGTTGGTTATGTTGGTAATGGCTCTGACATTTTAACTGTTAGTGTTGATGGTAATGTTTATGATAATGTTATTATTAATTCTACTGGTGGTTGGAGTCTTAATTACACAACTAACCGCACAGGAACTATAACTGTTAGTGTTACTTATGCTGGTAATGATAATTATACTGCTTTTACTAATAGTACTACTTTTGAAGTTGTTAAGAATAGTACTAATTCTAGTATTATTGTAGTTAGTGTTCAAATTGGTACTAATGTTACTATTTCTGGTGAGCTTGAGGG
>NZ_JXMW01000039.1 GCF_002072215.1 Methanobrevibacter arboriphilus JCM 13429 = DSM 1125 | reverse complement strand
ATGCATACAGATAAACACCATATGTTCCTGTGATGTTGTTGTTGGCGAAGGTTATATTGGTGTTGTTGCTGCTGTATGCATACAGATCAACACCAGAGCCGGATGTTCCTGTGATGTTGTTGTTTTCAAAAACCAAATTAGCAGACGAAACAGGACTATTATAACTACCATCACCTAAATATACACCAGAAGAAACACCAGTTATATTATTACCACTAAATAAAACATCAAAAACAGTCTTATCAGTAGATTTACCGAATAAAGAAACAGCACCACGATAATTAGTAGCTATACTGGATTTAATAATATTATCCTTAATAACAACACCTGTTATAGGATTAGCACTACCACTACTACTTAAATTAATACTAACACCAGAAGTAGTAATATTATTATCACTAACAGTCAAATCACTACAATTAGATTTTATAGCTGTAGCATAACCACTAATAGTTAAATTAATAATCTTTACATTAGTAGCATTAATATTAAACAAAGTATCAACACTAGATGTTGTGAATTTAGCACCACCACGATTTTTACCAACAATAGTAGCATTACGACTAATATTAAGCTGACCCCAATCAACATACTCACCATCATCAAAACTAATCACCAAATCATTATCATTATCATTATTAATAACACTTTGAAACTGTTCAGTAGTATTAACTGTAGTAAAATCATGATTAGCTGCACTAACACTAGATAAAGCTAAAAAAATAAATAAAACACACATAACAAAAATAATTGGCTT
>NZ_JXMW01000038.1 GCF_002072215.1 Methanobrevibacter arboriphilus JCM 13429 = DSM 1125 | reverse complement strand
GCTATTATTTCTGGTGAGCTTGAGGGTTATGTTGGTAATGGCTCTGATTCTTTGACTGTTAGTGTTGATGGTAATGTTTATAATAATGTTATTATTAATTCTACTGGTGGTTGGAGTCTTAATTACACAACTAACCGCACAGGAAACATAACTGTTAATGTTACTTATGCTGGTAATGATAATTATACTAGTTTTACTAATAGTACTAGTTTTGAAGTGTTGAGGAATAGTACTAATTCTAGTATTATTGTAGCTAGTGTTCAAATTGGTACTAATGCTATTATTTCTGGTGAGCTTGTTGGTTATGTTGGTAATGGCTCTGATTCTTTGACTGTTAGTGTTGATGGTAATGTTTATGATAATATTATTATTAATTCTACTGGTGGTTGGAGTCTTAATTACACAACTAATCGCACAGGAAACATAATTGTTAATGTTAATTATGTTGGTAATGAGAATTATACTAGTTTCACTAATGTGACTAGCTTTTTAGTGGCTAAGAATGGTGTTAATTCTTCTATTAATATTCCTAGTAATATTAAGGTTGAAGATTCTATAATAATTGATGGTGTTTTAGCTGATGAAAATGGTAATCCAATAGCTAATACTACTATTACTGTTATTATTGATGGTGAAAACTTTAATGTAACAACTGCTGAAAATGGTAGTTGGAATATTAATTACACTCCAACTCATGCAGGTGACTTTAATATTAATGTTACTTGGGAAGGTAATGAAAATTACACTAGTTTTACCAATAATACTAACTTCAATGTTAATAAGTTAGCTACATATTCTAGTATTGACCTTTCAGCTGACTTTAGAGTAGGGAAAACTACTGTTATAAGTGGTGTTCTTCTCGATGAGGAAGATAATACAATAGCTGATAGTGAATTAGAAATTACTATTGATGGTAAAAAACATTTAGTGAAAACCAATTTCAATGGTTACTGGTATTTAACTTATAAACCCAAAAGCATTGGAAAAATTACAGTTGTACTTAATTTCAATGGTGATGCTAAATATTTAGGTTTT
>NZ_JXMW01000037.1 GCF_002072215.1 Methanobrevibacter arboriphilus JCM 13429 = DSM 1125 | reverse complement strand
ACAGGTAATATAACAGTAATTGTTAGTTTCACTGGTAATGAGAATTTCACTGGTTTTAGTAATAGTACTAGTTTTGAAGTTTTAAGGAATAGTACTAATTCTACTATTATTGTTAATCCAAATCCTGTGAGTATTGGTGAGAATGTTACTATTTCTGGTCAGTTGGATAATTTTACTGGTATAACTGGTGTTAATGTTACTATTGATGGTAATACTCAAACTCTTGGTGTTAATAGTACTGGTGGTTGGAATTTTAATTACACAACTAACAAGACAGGTAATATAACAGTAATTGTTAGTTTCACTGGTAATGAGAATTTCACTGCTTTTAGTAATAGTACTAGTTTTGAAGTTTTAAGGAATAGTACTAATTCTACTATTATTGTTAATCCAAATCCTGTGAGTATTGGTAATAATGTTACTATTTCTGGTCAGTTGGATAATTTTACTGGTATAAATGGTGTTAATGTTACTATTGATGGTAATACTCAAACTCTTGGTGTTAATAGTACTGGTGGTTGGAGTCTTAATTACACAACTAACCGCACAGGAAACATAAATGTTAATGTTAATTATGCTGGTAATGATAATTATACTATTTTTACTAATACAAGTAGTTTTACTGTGAGTTTGAATGATACTAATTCTAGTATTGTTGTTAATCCAGATTCAGTGAATATTGGCAACAATGTTACTATTTCTGGTCAGCTTGTTGGTTATGTTGGTAATGGCTCTGACATTTTAACTGTTAGTGTTGATGGTAATCTTTATAATAATGTTACTATTAATTCTACTGGTGGTTGGACTCTTAATTACACAACTAACCGCACAGGAACTATAACTGTTAATGTTACTTATGCTGGTAATGAGAATTATACTGCTTTTAGTAATAGTACTACTTTTGAAGTTGAAAGGAATAGTACTAATTCTACTCTCATTGTTGTTCCTTCTAGTGTTAATATTGGCAACAATGTTACTATTTCTGGTGAGCTTGTTGGTTATGTTGGTAATGGCTCTGATTCTTTGACTGTTAGTGTTGATGGTAATCTTTATGAGAACGTTGCTGTTGATGGTACTGGTGGTTGGAATTTAACTTATTTAACTAATCGTACTGGTAATATTATTGTTATTGTTAGTTTTAGTGGTAATGAGAATTATACTGCTTTTACAAACAATACAAGCTTTAATGTTGCTAATGGTAGTACTAATTCTAGTATAGTTGTTGATCATTCTGGTGTTAATATTGGTGAGAATGTTACTATTTTTGGTCAGTTGGATAATTTTACTGGTATAGCTAGTGTTAATGTTACTATTGATGGGATTACTCAAAGTATGAGTGTTAATGTTACTGGTGGTTGGAGTCTTAATTATATAACTAACAAAACAGGTAATATAACA
>NZ_JXMW01000036.1 GCF_002072215.1 Methanobrevibacter arboriphilus JCM 13429 = DSM 1125 | reverse complement strand
TTCTACGGGTGTTTGGAGTCTTAATTACACAACTAATCGTACTGGAAACATAAATGTTAGTGTTACTTATGTTGGTAATGAGAATTATACTGGTTTTACTAATGCAAGTAGTTTTACTGTGAATTTGAATGATACTAATTCTAGTATTGTTGTTAATCCAGATTCAGTGAATATTGGCAACAATGTTACTATTTCTGGTGAGCTTGTTGGTTATGTTGGTAATGGCTCTGATTCTTTGACTGTTAGTGTTGATGGTAATGTTTATAATAATGTTATTATTAATTCTACTGGTGGTTGGAGTCTTAATTACACAACTAACCGTACAGGAACTATAACTGTTAATGTTACTTATGCTGGTAATGATAATTATACTGTTTTTAGTAATAGTACTAGTTTTGAAGTTTTAAGGAATAGTACTAATTCTACTATTATTGTTAATCCAAATCCTGTGAGTATTGGTAATAATATTACTATTTCTGGTCAGTTGGATAATTTTACTGGTATAACTGGTGTTAATGTTACTATTGATAGTAATATTTACACAGATATTTCTGTTAATAGTACTGGTGGTTGGAATCTTAATTACACAACTAACAAAACAGGTAATATAACAGTAATTGTTAGTTTTAATGGTAATGAGAATTATACTAGTTTTACTAATACAAGTAGTTTTACTGTGATTTTGAATGATACTAATTCTAGTATTGTTGTTAATCCAGATTCAGTGAATATTGGCAACAATGTTACTATTTCTGGTGAGCTTGTTGGTTATGTTGGTAATGGCTCTGATTCTTTGACTGTTAGTGTTGATGGTAATGTTTATAATAATGTTATTATTAATTCTACTGGTGGTTGGAGTCTTAATTACACAACTAACCGCACAGGAAACATAACTGTTAATGTTACTTATGCTGGTAATGAGAATTATACTGTTTTTACTAATGTGACTAGCTTTTTAGTGGCTAAGAATGGTGCTAATTCTTCTATTAATATTCCTAGTAATATTAAGGTTGAAGATTCTATAATAATTGATGGTGTTTTAGCTGATGAAAATGGTAATCCAATAGCTAATACTACTATTACTGTTATTATTGATGGTGAAAACTTTAATGTAACAACTGCTGAAAATGGTAGTTGGAATATTAATTACACTCCAACTCATGCAGGTGAATTTACTATTAATCTTACTTGGGAAGGTAATGAAAATTACACTAGTTTTACCAATAATACTAACTTCAATGTTAATAAGTTAGCTACATATTCTAGTATTGACCTTTCAGCTGACTTTAGAGTAGGGAAAACTACTGTTATAAGTGGTGTTCTTCTCGATGAGGAAGATAATACAATAGCTGATAGTGAATTAGAAATCACTATTGATGGTAAAAAACATTTAGTGAAAACCAATTACAATGGTTACTGGTATTTAACTTATAAACCCAAAAGCATTGGAAAAATTACAGTTGTACTTAATTTCAATGGTGATGCTAAATATTTAGGTTTC
>NZ_JXMW01000035.1 GCF_002072215.1 Methanobrevibacter arboriphilus JCM 13429 = DSM 1125 | reverse complement strand
GATTTTAACAAAATATTGATTTTTAAATTGATAAAATGGATAATAAGTTTAAATAAAAATTATAGGAAACTAATCATGGATTAAAACTATTATGTTTAAAATGAATATTATGAAAAATTACTATTATAAAAATTGTAACCTATAAAAGTTATTCAATCTATAAAAGTTATAATATAATTTCAAATAGATAACTTTAAATTGAATATGATTGTTTAATAGGGTTATAGCCAAATAATTATTATAATTATATAATTATTATAATTGGACAATAGTTAATTAATAACTAAATAAGATTAATAGTAGATAAATAATATCTAAAAATATTATAATACTAACAATGTTATAGTACTTAACAATTTTTATATAATATTTATATAATAGGTAAATAATCTTTAGTTGTCTTAAGCTCTTTTTTGCATTATGATTACATTGCATAATGAATATACTGTATTTAATATTTAATTATTATCTAATTATATTCATATTATCAGATTTTAATATAGTTATTAATAATTATATTTAAAAATTTATCTTTATAAATGATTATAGATATTAAATAGAGATATTATTGGATATTAGTAACCGTTATTAAATATTAGGTAGTTCATTTGCAATTTTATTAAATTTACAAGTATAATTTATGCAATAACATTGCCATCTATGAGATGTAGAGATTTAATGATTTATACTGTTATTTTCTACAACTTATTTTTTCATAGATAATTAAATTATCCCTGCAAGTACATTAAGTATCTAATTTAATGGAGGCTTAACATGGGAAAAGGAATTGAAGAACTAACTACAACTAAATATCTTATTCATGCACAAATTAATGCAAATGGAATCGTTGAAAAGCCAGATGTTGTTGGAGCCGTTTTTGGTCAAACTGAAGGTCTTTTAAGCAATGACTTAGACTTGAGAGAACTTCAAAAAACAGGCCGAATTGGAAGGATAAAGGTTATTATTCATTCTAATGGAGGAAGAGCTAAAGGAGAAATTGTTATTCCTTCCAGTTTAGATAGAATTGAAACTGCTATTCTTGCAGCATCTCTTGAAACAATAAACAGGGTTGGACCTTGTGAAGCTCATATTAAAACTATTAAAGTTGAAGATGTTAGAGCTGTTAAACGTGAACAAGTTGTCAATCGTGCAAAAGAAATATATAAGGGTATGATGGAGAAAGTAACTCCTGAAAGCATGAAAATGATTGAAGAAGTTAAGGAAGCTATGAGAATCCATGAAATATCAGAATATGGAGATGAAAAACTTCCTGCTGGACCTAGTATTCATACCTCTGATGCTATTATTGTAGTAGAAGGTCGATCTGATGTTCTTAACTTATTAAAATATGGAATTAAAAATACTGTAGCTGTTGAGGGAGTAAATGTTCCTAATAGTGTAGCTAGTTTAACTAAGAATAAGACTGTCACTGTTTTTGTTGATGGAGATCGTGGTGGAGAATTAATATTAAAAGAACTCATGCAAGTTGGAGAAGTAGATTACGTAACAAGAGCTCCAAAAGGTAAAGAAGTTGAAGAACTTGAAAAAGAAGAGGTTATGATAGCACTTCGTGATAAAGTTCCTGTTGAACAATATTTTGCTAATTCAAAACCAAAAGTTCAAACTCCTAAAGTTGAAGATAAAGTGACTTTAATGAGAAATGTATTAAGAGATTTAGAAGGTACTGGAAGTGCTGAAATATTAGATGATGCATTAAACATTTTGAATGAGGTTAAAGTTGAAAAATTATATGATGAACTTAAAACTGCGAATAAAGATGCTTATGCCGTAATTTTTGATGGTGTTGTAAGTCAAAGATTGGTTGATATTTCTGTTTCAAAAGGAATTAAAAATTTAGTAGCTTTTAAATCAAGTGAGATAGTCAAAAGACCTGATAAGCTTAGAATTATCACTGTTAATTAGTTTAAGATTTTATATTTATTTTTTATATTTTTATACTTATTTTTATATTTTTTATACTTTTTATTTCATATTTTTATACTTATTTTCATATTTTTTATACTTTTTATTTCATATTTTTATACTTATTTTCATATTTTTTATACTTTTTATTTCATATTTTTATACTTATTTTCATATTTTTTATACTTTTTATTTCATATTTTTTTATATTTTTATATTTTTTATACTATTTTTA
>NZ_JXMW01000034.1 GCF_002072215.1 Methanobrevibacter arboriphilus JCM 13429 = DSM 1125 | reverse complement strand
TTACCATCAACACTAACAGTCAAAGTGTCAGAACCATTACCAACATAACCAACAAGCTCACCAGAAATAGTAACATTATCACCAATACTTACAGTTTCAGGATTAACAATGATACTCGAATTAGTATCATTCAAAATCACAGTAAAACTACTTGCATTAGTAAAACCAGTATAATTATCATTACCAACATAAGTAACAGTAACAGTTATGTTTCCTGTACGATTAGTTGTGTAATTAAGACTCCAACCACCAGTAGAATTAATAGTAACATTATCATAAACGTTACCATCAACACTAACAGTCAAAATATCAGAGCCATTACCAACATAACCAACAAGCTCACCAGAAATAGTAACATTAGTACCAATTTGAACACTAGCTACAATAATACTAGAATTAGTACTATTCCTCAACACTTCAAAACTAGTACTATTACTAAAAGCAGTATAATTCTCATTACCAACATAATTAACACTAACAGTTATAGTTCCAGTACGATTAGTTGTATAATTAAGACTCCAACCACCAGTAGAATTAATAATAACATCATCATAAACATTACCATCAACACTAACAGTCAAAAAATCAGAGCCATTACCAACATAACCAACAAGCTCACCAGAAATAATAGCATTAGTACCAATTTGAACACTAGCTACAATAATACTAGAATTAGTACTATTCCTCAACACTTCAAAACTAGTACTATTACTAAAAGCAGTATAATTCTCATTACCAACATAATTAACACTAACAGTTATAGTTCCAGTACGATTAGTTGTATAATTAAAATTCCAACCACCAGTACCATTAACAGAAACATCTGTGTAAAGATTACCATCAACAGTAACATTAACACCAGTTATACCAGTATAATTAGCTAACTGACCAGAAATAGTAACATTATTGCCAATACTCACTGGATCATTACTAACAATTATACTAGAATTAGTAGTTAATTGGGCATTAAAAGCTACATTATCATCTACATTATCTAAAGTAGCAGCTAAAGTTTGAACACCAGCTGTAGCTGTTGCATTATAAACAAAACCATCAACACGACTACTATTAAAATCAGCACCATTGAAAGTTCCATTAACAACAAAATCAGGTAAAAATTCAACACCATCATTACTAAGCGTAGTATTCAAAACTAACAACATAAAACTAACATTATCACAAAAATGAACACCATCCAAACTAGAAGTATTAGTAATATTCAAAATAAAATGATTAAGAGTATCAACACCCAAAATCATACCAGTAATATCATTAACACCCCACCAATTACGATCAAAACTACTATTATCATTATGACCAGTAATATTAACACCAAAACTTGCCAATATACGATTATACTCAACAGTAACATTAACCAATGAACCAACAACTAAACCAGTAAAATTCAAACCAGCATTAGTAGCAAAAATAGTATTACCACTAACAACAAAATCAGTCACATTAGTAACACCACCACTATAGAAATAAAAACCATCACCACTAGTAGCATTAATAGTATTATTCAAGAAATTAACACCCTTAACATTACCATTAGACAAATAAACATAAACACCATAATTAACACCAGTAATATTGTTGTTGGCGAAGGTTATATTGGTGTTGTTGATGCTGTATGCATCCATGGAAACACCACGTGATGTTCCTGTGATGTTGTTGTTGGCGAAGGTTATATTGGTGTTGTTGCTGCTGGATGCATACAGATCAACACCATATGTTCCTGTGATGTTGTTGTTGGCGAAGGTTATATTGGTGTTGTTGCTGCTGTATGGAGACAGAGAAACACCAGAGCCGGATGTTCCTGTGATGTTGTTGTTGGCGAAGGTTATATTGGTGTTGTTGCTGCTGGATGCATCCAGAGAAACACCATAGTATGTTCCTGTGATGTTGTTGTTTTCAAAAACCAAATTAGCAGACGAAACAGGACTATTATAACTACCATCACCTAAATATACACCAGAAGAAACACCATTTATATTATTACCACTAAATAAAACATCAAAAACAGTCTTATCATTATTTTTACCGAATAAAGAAACAGCACCACGATAATTAGTAGCTATACTGGATTTAATAATATTATCCTTAATAACAACACCTGTTATAGGATTAGCACTACCACTACTACTTAAATTAATACTAACACCAGAAGTAGTAATATTATTATCACTAACAGTCAAATCACTACAATTAGATTTTATAGCTGTAGTATAACCACTAATAGTTAAATTAATAATCTTTACATTAGTAGCATTAATCTTAAACAAAGTATCAACACTAGATGTTGTGAATTTAGCACCACCACGGTTTTTACCAACTATAGTAGCATTACGACTAATATTAAGCTGACCCCAATCACTATACTCACCATTAGCAAAACTAATCACCAAATCATTATCATTATCAGTATTAATAACACTTTGAAACTGTTCAGTAGTATTAGCATTATTAAAATCATAACTAGCTGCACTAGCACTAGATAAACCTAAAAAGATAAATAAAACACACATAACAAAAATAATTGGCTTAAAAAGTCTATTTATTGTAAACATTTTCGTTTTTTCACCTCCTGATCCAATCAATCAGTAATATAAAAAATACTAGCACAATGAGAACACTCACTACGCTACAATAATATAATATAAAAAAACTACTATAAAAAACTTCCTACCCAAAAACAAAAAACAACCCAAACGTCATTAAAAGAATAAAAAAATTAAAAACTAAAAAATAATAAACAAGACAATAAGAACCCATATGAACGAATAAACACAGCAAAAAGAAAAAAACAATAGCTATCCCCCCCCCCCAGCTTTAAATTAAAATTAAAGGAATATTAAAAATAATTAAAAAAAAATAAAATAAAAAATAAGAAATATAAAAATAAAAAAAATAGGCTTTGTAGAAATCCTTTTAATATCAATAT
>NZ_JXMW01000033.1 GCF_002072215.1 Methanobrevibacter arboriphilus JCM 13429 = DSM 1125 | reverse complement strand
ATATATTCAATAAAAATACTACAAAATTTTCAACCAATCAAAAATCTCATAATTTATTTTATTTTTATTTTTTATCTTCTTTTATTTTTATTTTTTTAAAAAACAGCTATTATATTTTGTTTTTTGTATTATATTTTATATTATAAAAATTTATATACTAATTCTCCTAATATAAATTTATTAATTAGTAATTCAATAAATTTTAAAAAATCAATATTAATAAAAAAATAAATTTTAATAATTATTAATAAAAAAATTAATAATCCTTTATAAAAAAGGATATAATGTTATAAATATCATTTAGAGGTTATCAATTGAATCAAGTCTTAATAGCTTTATTATATTCACTTTCAGGATTTTTAATGAAACTTTCTGATGATGAATATGATGAAAAGTCAAATAAATTATCATCAATAATTCTTGGAATCATTTGTGGGATTATTATTGCTTTTTTAGCTAGTAATAATATAGATGCTTCTTATATTTTCATCGGAATATTAGTTGGTACTGCGTTATCTTTTAAAATTGATGGTATTCATCATATTGTAACTTTTTTAGTATTCTTATTATTATATCTTGTTTGGGGTGTTTTTAATCCTAATGGTAGTATTTTAACTGATTTAAGTTTGATTACTTTGTTAATTTGTATTATTTCTGCATTTATTGATGAAATTGGTAATGATAATAAAAGTATTTATAATAAAAGTAAATTTTTAAAGTTTTTCTTTGATTATAGGTTTACAATGAAATTAGCTATTTTATTTTTAGCTATTTTAGGTTATTATCAGTCTATTACTGGATTTTCATTACCTTTTGTTGATTTTTTAAATTTTTCAACTTTTATATTCTTTATACTCTTTGAGTTGTCTTATGAATTAGCTAATATAGTTTTTAGTAAGTATTTAATTGATTAGTATATTTTAGTTTAGTTTAGTTTAGTTTTTATTGTTGAAATACTCTCAGACTGATTATTTTTTGAATTTCAGTACGGAGATTTTTGCTCTCTAAACAATATAATTATTATTAGGGTGTTAAATTTTTAAGTTTCTGAAAGCTTTTGTATACTTTTAGAATTGTTGTATCCTTGTGTTATGATAAGTTCTGTTAAAAATACAATTAAATAACGTTTTTACGATGGATTCATTTGTATATTTATGAAATTTGTTGTTTTTCAGTCATTTTTTTAGTTAATTTGAAGAAATCTTCTATTTTTCCTTTTATTTTTTTATTATTTTTTTATTTTTTTTAATATTTGGTATTTTTGATTTTTTGAGGTAAAAAATTCAAATAAGGTTTTATTTCTAGTTTAAATCATTTTTTTCCTTTATTAATGTGGGGGGGGGGTGAGGATTGTTTTTTTCTATTTACTTTGGTTTGCTCTGGATTTTTTGTTTTAAGGGTTAAATTTATATATTATAAAATAGATTATATTATTATGTATAAATAGTGAATGCTCATTATATTTTTATTAAAATTATTCTTTTGGTTATTGTGTGTCTTTAAATTTAATAGTATTCATATTTGAATATAAAGAAAGTGAGCATTTGCTTATAGGATTTTTCACTGAATTAATTCTTTTTTCAAAATATAACCTATTAGAATAGTGATGGATTTTATTGATTAAACTAGGAATGGATGATATAAGATGATAATAAACAATATAGTAAATAGTTCTACTTTCTCAAATAAAAGTGCTGGTGGTGCTATTTTATTTAATATTAATCTATTTAATATTTTTATTATTGACGGTGGTGAATTATGAATCTTAAAACTCTTTTTAAAGTTTTATTGTTTGTTTTTATAGTTTTTGCTGTTTTCAATTGTTTAGGTAGTGTAGCTGCTGCAAATGAGACTAATATTACTAATACTACTTCTGGAGGTATTATTAATGGTATTAATAGTACTGATGATAATGGTGTTTTAAATTTGGATGAAGGGATTTATATTGGTAATAATAACAAAAATATAGTCATCGATAAGAATATTACTATTAAAGGTAAAGGTTCTACTGTTATTGATGGGCAGGGAAATGGTCAGTTTATAAAAAATTGTGATGGATATACTATTACTCTAGTTAATATAAAATTAAAAAATTTTAGTGGATTAGAGCGAATTGGTGGGCAAAATGTTAAAACATTAATAGGAGGATCTATTTTAGCTTTTAATTCGGATATTACATTAATTAATTGTACTTTTGAAGATTATCAAAAGGATATTTCAGGTAATGGTGAGAATGGTAGGAGAACTTCCTTAGTAATAGCAGGAGGAGGTATTTTTGCAAGTAATTGTACTTTGAATATTATTGGTACTGAATTTAAAAATTATAATATAACAGCTCGTAACGCTGCTTATGGTGCAGGTCAAGGTCGTGGAGCGGTCTTATTTATTCTTGGTGGTGATACTACAATAATTAATTCTTCTTTTTTAAATAATACCATGTATGCACATGCAGAGAATATTGGAAGTAGAGCCTATGGTCAGAATATATTTTATACAAATAAAAATATTATTTTTAATGGTTTTGGTGATAGTATTACTTTTGAGGAGATATTTAATGCTTTTTGGAATGTTACTTATTCAGATACTACATCTTTTAATATTTCACAGTCATATTTTTATTTTACTGAGTTAATTGGTGGAACTAGTGGAATGGCTGTTTATACTGATCAATTAGTTACTATTAATTACACTGTTTTTAATAGGATTGATACTTCTCTTAATTTTAGTCAAATTCTTTTCAGTGATTCTGGTAATTTTGTTGCTGATTATAATTTTTGGGGTTTAAATAGTAAACCAAGCAATGTAATTACTAATAATTATTTTACCGTGAATATTGTACCTCGTTTTGATAAATATTTGCATTCTGTTGTTTTTGATTATATTCTTGCTTTAAATGATAGTGATACTTATATTCCTGGATTATTGCCTTTAAATATGGTTTTTAATGATAGTTTAGTTAACAACAGCACTGTTTTTTTAGGAAGTCAGAATTATAGTTTTGTTGTTCCTTTGAGAGAGGGTCCTGATTCTTGGTTTGTTAATACTACATTTTCAGCTTGTTCTCTTTTATTTAGTTTTGATTTGACTTTAAATGACACTATTCTCAATCTTTCGGAAACTTTTATAAATAATTCTACACGTAATGTTTTTATCAAAGGTACTCTTTTTGATGTTTTTGATAATCGAATAGATGGAAGTATTACTCTTTCTATTTTTATTAATAATACTTTAATAGTGTATGCAGTTCCTGTTGTTAATGGCTTATGGAATCTTACTCTCGATAATATTGATTTTGGTTATTATCAATTTTTTGTTGAATATAGTGGTAGCCTTAATTACACTAATTCTAGTATTTTAGGTTCTTTCAGTGATATTGAAAATAGTAATGTGACTATAATTACTGACCCATATACTAATTTATCTTATGGAGATTTTGTTACTATCAGTGGTCGTATCGAAGATACTAATGGAACTCCTATTGATAATTATTATATTTACCTTATTACTAACGATAATGATTGTTATATGGCTGTGGTTAATAATGGTAATTGGAGTTTTAATCTTCAAAAATTCATAATTGGTAAACTTTACATAAGCATAGTTTTTAACAATACACCTGTAGAAGGTGTTGGAGAGTATAATAATTACTCTGTTAACTATATTATTGAATATAATCTTGCTATTCCAGTTGTTATTGTTAATTCTGTAACTGATGTGGTTTATGGTGATAATTTCACTGTTAGTGGTAATGTAACTGGTGTAGGAGGTAGTATTCCAATTGGTATTGTGACTATTCATTTCAATGATGGTACTAATGTAACTGTGGGTCTTAATACTGATGGTACTTGGAATTATACTTTCAATACTACTGATAGTAGTGTATTTGTTGGTGGTGTAGGTCATTATATTATTAATGTGACTTATAGTGGTGATAATAATTATTCTAGTACTGTTAATAGTGGTGTGAGTTTTAATGTCCTTCCTACTGCTCCAGTTGTTATTGTTGATCCTGTAAATGATGTGCTTTATGGTGATAATGTTACTGTTAGTGGTAATGTTACTGGTATTACTGGTGGTACTGGTGTAGGAGTTGTTCCAACTGGTAATGTGACAATACACTTTAATGATGGTACTAATACAACTGTGGCTGTTAATTCTGATGGTACTTGGTCTTACACTTTCAATACTACTAATAGTAGTGTTTTTGCTGGTGGTGTGGGTTCTTATGTTGTTAATGTGACTTATAATGGTGATAATAATTATAATAGTACTTTTAATAATAGTGTAAGTTTTAGTATTCTTCCTGTTACTTCTGTTGTTATTGTTGATCCTGTGATTGATGTGGTTTATGGTGATAATTTCACGGTTAGTGGTATTGTTAGTGGTGTAGGGCTTGTTCCTACTGGTAATGTGACTGTTAATATTACAGATGAATATGGTGTTAGTTATACTGTTAATTTAACTCTTATTGATGGTGTATTTAGTGTTACTCTTAATAGTGTGGTTATTGGTCTTTCTGCCGGTGAATATCTTGTGAATGTGACTTATAATGGTGATAATAATTATAATAGTACTTTTAATGATGATGTGAGTTTCAATGTTTCCTTGCTTGGTGTAAATAGTACTATTATTATTCCAGATAGTATTAAATCTGGACATGCGTTTAATATTACTGGTGTTCTCTTGGATAGTGATGGTAATCCATTGAGTGGTGTTGACCTTAATATTACTATAAATAATGCATCTTATACTGTAGTTACTGGTGATGATGGTGTTTGGAGTTATGCTTTCACTCCTGATGCTGCTGGTGAGTATATTGTTAGTGTTGGTTGGATTGGTAATAGTAATTACACTAATTTTACAAATATTAGTAGCTTTTTTGCTCGTAATGTGACTAATTCTAGTGTTATTGTTGTTCCTTCTCCTGCTAGTGTTGGTAATATGGTGAATATCAGTGGTGTTGTTAGTGATGAGGCTGATAATCCACTGGTTGGTGTTAGTGTTACTATTGTTCTTTCTAGTGGTGGTTCTAATACTTCTTATAATAGGGTTACTGATACTAATGGTCTTTGGGTTTTAGAATATGTTGTGCCTGATAATGTTACTCCTGGAACTGATATTACTGTTATTATGAATTGGAATGGTAATGAATCCTATTATGGGTTTAATAATAGTACAAGTTTCCGTATCTTGATTAATACTAACAGTACTATTATTATTCCAACCGGTCCTGTGACTGTAGGCTCTGTTTTTACTATTAGTGGTGTTTTAACTGATATTGGTGGTAATTTATTGGTTGGTGTTGATTTAAGTGTGGTTATTAATGGTACTGCTTATACTATGACTACTGGTGCTGATGGTAAATGGAATCTTAATTTTGTTCCAAAGAATGTTGGTGTGTTTAGTGTTATTGTTAGTTGGGCTGGTGATGGGACTTACTTTGGTTTTAGTAATAGTACTAGTTTTGTTGTGTTTAAGGATGATTTAGTTGTTGGTGCTGTTGTTGGAAATGGTAGTTTAGGTGATACTGTTATTGTTAGTTTATCTCTTAATGAGAGGATTAACACTACAAGTGATGTTATAATTGGTAATACTACTTATTATGGTGTTAATTTTTTAAATGGTGAGGCTGTTTTAAATTATATTATAATTAGTCCTTATTCTGGTGATTTAGAAGTTGTTTTTGTTGGTAATGCTGAGTATAATAGTGCTGTTACTTATGTTCCAGTTGTTTTTAAAGATTTAATTGGAACTAAAATTAGTTTAAGCTCAACAAAGGAGGGTAATAAGATTACTGTTGAAGGTGAGCTTAAAGATATTAATGGTAATGTTTTAGCTAATCAGGTGGTTGTTTTAAAGCTTGGTGATAAATCTGTGAATCTTAAGACAAACAGTAAAGGTGTTTTTAATTATACTTTCACTTTATCTAAGGCAGGTAATTATTATGGTAGTGCTTTGTATAATGGTTTGAATACAAGTTATGTTAAATATGGTTCTTCTATTGGTAAGTCTAATTCTATTACTGTTAATAAAGCT
>NZ_JXMW01000032.1 GCF_002072215.1 Methanobrevibacter arboriphilus JCM 13429 = DSM 1125 | reverse complement strand
TTTGAATTATTTTATTATTACTATTCATATTATTTTTATTACTCATATCATTAATGTTAATTTTATTATTACTATTATTAATTTTAGTATTATAATTTGTATTATTAATGTTAATATTATACTTAGTATTATTAATCTTAGTATTATTTCTATTACTAATATTGAGGTTAGTATTATTTACTATTATTAATATTATTATTAATAATTGTAATAATATTAATTTACATTATATTAATTTACACTATATTAATTTGCATTGTTAGTGTTATCATTAGTAGCTATTTAATATTTAAAATCATTAATATATTCTTAATATTAAATTGTGTAGTTAAATTGCATTATATATGAAAAAGCAGAGTAGTGATTAATATGGAAATGATTGCTGTTTATGAGGTTAAAATTGATAATAAAACTTATAAAGATAAATATAAATTCATTGGACTTTTAAATTATACAAATGATGTTTTAAAACACTTAGAAAAGAATTCTGCAGGAGGATTTTACTATTTAAGAGTTAAACTTGGATTTAATAAAAATATCTCTTTTAAAGAAGTTCTTGAAGTAGCAGAAGAGAAAACTATAAAAAAAATAGAAGAAATCAAAAAAGAAATGATAATGGAAAAAAACTATTTACACATTGAATAATCTAAGAAACTAACTTTTTAGTAATTTAAACTTTATTTAAAAAATTTATTTAAAAAAACTTATTTTAAAAATTTATTTTAAAAATTATTTATATTTTATTATATTATTGGTTTTATGAAAAAAATTATTTATATTAATTGTTTATATTAAATTATTTAAATATTATATCTAACTATTATTAGGTCTAATTAATACCGTATTTAAATATACTATATTTAATAAATAGATATCATAATATAATTATTATTACATATATTCTTAAGATATATTATGAGATATATGTATTATGATATATAATGATATATAAGATATAATGAAATATATTTTAGGAGATTGAAAAATGTCAATGACAAGTAAAATCAATACATTCGTTTATAAAAACGATAATTTCATAGAAAAAGAAGATGAGATTGTCTCTGATGAAACAATAACTTTAGTTATAAATGACTCTTTGACTAGAAGTTTTTCAATCAGTCCTGATTCTTTAAAAGAATTTACAGTTGGATATATGTTAGGAGAAGGATTAATAAGTAGTATTGAAAATGTTGAAACTATAGATATAGAGGGGAATAATATAAGTGCTACTATTGATTTAGAAGATTTTGATATAAAGAAAGAATTGATAGTTGGTTCTGATTGTTTTGGAGGTTGGAGAAGCAAAATAGATTTTATAGACAAAGTTGAATCTGATTTTGTAATTGATCCTAATGATTTATTAGAAAATACTGAAAAAATTAGAGAAAAGGCTATAACTTGGAAAAATACTGGTGGTACTCATATAGCTAGTTTTATAAATAAAGAAAAAAATGAATTTATCAGTAGAGAAGACATTAGTAGGCATGTAGCTGTTGATAAGGTTATTGGTGCTGCTGCTTTAAAAAAACTTGATTTTAAAAATTCTTATATTATTTATAGTGGTAGGATGCCAGCTGATGTATTGATAAAAATAGCTCGTGTAGGAATTCCGATAATTGCTTCAAATGCAGCTCCAACATTATCTGGATATACTGTAGCTGATGAAGCTAATATAACTATGGTAGGATTTATAAGAGGAGACAAGTTTAATGTTTATACACATCCAGAACGTATAATAGTTTAACAATAAAATAATGTCTAATAAAATAAAATTTTGATAATATATCTTAATAATTATATTTTAATAATAATATTTTGATGATAACATTTTGATAATAAGATTTTAATAATAATATTTTGATGATAATACTTTAATAATATAATATTTTAATTATTAGCATAAAGGTGTAAAATTGATTGAAAAACTTCTTAATGATTATTTTATGGTAAATTTAAATAAGAAATTATCATTATCAAATAGAGCAAAGTTAATACCATCAAAAAATTATAATGAAATAAATCTTCTTTGGAAAGAACATCAAAAAATACAAAATGACTTAGACAATGGAAAATATAAATGTCTAAATGATAGTATACCGGATTTTTCTTTTCTTGATTTAAAGATTAAGATTGCAAATAAAATATTTAAAGAATGTATTTTCTGTCCAAGAAAATGTAAAGTTGATAGAAACAATAAAACAGGTTTTTGTGGTGTAAAAAATCCAATAATAGCTTCTGAATTGTTCAATCAAAATGAAACATTACCTCTAATATTTAACACTGATTCTAATATTAATTCTAATATTAATTCTAATATTAAATCTAATATTAAATCTAATATTAATAACAATTTTAATACTAATAGCAATTTTAATATTAATAATAATTCTAATACTAATAGTAATTTTAATAGCAATTTTAATATTAATAATAATTCTAATAGTAATTCTACTATTGATTCTAATATTATTTGTAATACTAATCCTAATACTGATTTAAACATTATTTTTAATTCTGATTCAATTACTAATTATAATAATAATTCTAATGATAATTCTAATAATAATTACAATAATAATTTTAATAGTAATTGTAATGTTGATTCTAAAAAAGATCTTAATAATAATGATAATAATAATTCAAATATTCTTGAAAATGATAATAATTATTGTAAAAAGTCATCATTATGCATAGCAGGATTAAATGAAGAGAGTCCTTTAATCCCTAGTTATAAAATATTCTTTTCAGGTTGTACATTAAGGTGTGCTTTTTGTCAAAATCATGAAATTAGTATAAATCCAAAAAATGGAATATTTATAAATAAAAAAGAGTTAGCTTTTAAAATAGATAATAATAGATTAGCAGGTTCAAGTAATGTAAACTTTGTTGGTGGAGAACCAACTCCTAATCTTAATTTTATCTTAGAAACTATAAAATTAACTAAAGAAAATATTCCTATTATTTATAATAGTAATATGTATCTATCTACAGAAACAATGCGCTTATTAGATGGGTTTGTTGATCTTTATCTTACTGATTTTAAATTTGGTAACAATAAATGTGCTTCAAGGCTTTCTGGTGTTTCTGATTATATGGAAATTGTTGGCAATAATCATAAAATAGCTTTAAATTCTGGAAATATTATTATTAGACACTTAGTTTTACCTAACCATGTAGAATGCTGTTCAATACCATTAATGGATTGGATCGTTGAAAATTTAGGTGTTAATGTAGTATTAGATGTAGTAGATAAATATAAACCGTTTTATAAAGCTAATGAATATCAAGATCTATCAAAAGCAGTGCAAACTAAAGATGTTAAAGAAGTAATCGATTATGCAAAAAGTTTAGGTTTAAACAATATAATTAAGACCTAAATTAATATTTAAGTTATGAGTTAAATTATAAATTAAATTAAGAACTAAATTAAGTATTAAATTAAAATAAATTTAAAGAGTAATTTAAAAGCTATTTAAAGGTTAATTTAAAAACAAATTTAAAAACTAATTTAGAAACTAATTTAAAATTTTATTGAAAAATCCATTGATTTGATTTTTATAAGTTTCTAAATCAGATTCATTTATAATAATACAATCAGATGTAGCTACAACATTCCCTATACCAAAATCTAGCTCTCTCTGATCTCTTTTTAAGAAACCTTCATATTCAACAGAATCATCATTACGATTCCTACTTTTAAGTCTATTAAACCTTGTTTTTGGAGAAGCAAATACTGATAAAAGGAAAAAATTCTTAAAACTTTTTCTAAACATTCTGACTTCATGTTGGCTTCGAATACCTTCTATAATAAAGATATTTTTTGAATTAGCAGTTTCTGACTCTTTTTTAATTTTCTCAATAGTTAGTTTAGCTAAAACATATTCTCCAAATTCTTCTCTTAATTTTATTGAAGTTTCCCCAACATCAGCATTTCTCTTTTTAGCTTCTTTTCTAACTAAATCTCCCATATTAATTACAATAATATTCTTTTCTTTTGCAATTTTAGAGACTAAACTTTTCCCAGAACCTGGTAATCCCGAAATACCCACAACTTTCATAGAATTCACTTAAAATATTATTTTAGAATCATTATATTTTATACACATGTTTATATTAAATATTATTTATTATTAGCTATTTAATTATTTTATTTAACTATGTTATTTAATTTATTTAACTAACTTATTTAATTTATTTATATTAATTTGATTTAAATTATCTTATTAAATCTGTTATTATATATTAATTATATTATCTTTATAATAATTATTTATTTTTTAGTTTTATTATTAATTTTAGCTATTATTCTTCAATTTTAGCTATTTCAATAAGATCTAAAGATTCTTTTAAGTTTTCTGCATTGGAAAAATCATTTACTATTTTTTTTAAATAACTTTTATCTTTAGATTTTAATTGTTTTGCATATTTAATCATTAAAGGAATAGCTCTTACAATATTATCAACAATAGTAATATCAACTGCTTTAGCAGTTCTTGATAAAGGATTTAAATCAATAGCTATAACTTTTTTACCATTATTAACAAGAACTTCAGCCCTATCACCATCTTCCAGAGAAACTAAAACAAGATCTGCAGAGTAAATTCCTTCTTCAGAAGCTGTAGCTCTAGGAGAATCAATGTTATTAATATATTTTAAGTTTTCACTATCATCACCCAATATATTTTCATACCCTAAATTTCGATATATATTTGAAATTATATGAACACGTTCTTCAGTTCTATAAAATAAATTAATCTCGATTTTAGAATTTGTTTCATTAGCTAAATTTACTATTTCTTTTGCAGCTAATGCAGTACTATTACCATTTACTGATATAACTGGATTTTTTGCTA
This sequence comes from Methanobrevibacter arboriphilus JCM 13429 = DSM 1125, assembly GCF_002072215.1. NCBI lineage: Archaea > Methanobacteriati > Methanobacteriota > Methanobacteria > Methanobacteriales > Methanobacteriaceae > Methanobrevibacter > Methanobrevibacter arboriphilus. Next base: position 11,635 of record NZ_JXMW01000032.1, on the reverse strand, counting down.
AAAGAAGGGTTGCTACACTTGCTTTAATTGCTTTTTCAGATGATAGGGTTGTTTTTTCTCCAATAAGATAATCAAATGCTTCACCTCTACCATGAGCAATCATTCCAGAATCAGCTAAATATCCTTCTTTATAAGCATCTTTTATTTTTTCTCTTTGAATAAGTGATTCATATCTAGGATGACTTTTAGGTATCATATATAATTTAGATAATATTACAAAGTTTATAAAGTTATTGTATATAAATATTTTAAGCATTATTTTTATACAAAGTATTAAAACTGTTGATATTAATTTATACTTTAATTTGTATTTTAATTTTTATTTTAATTTATATATTTTATTTATTTTTTTAATAAATTATTTATGTAATAATTTATATAAGTTTATATAATCAAATTTAATTTATTTGAGAATTATTAACATTTATTATTAATATTTATTATTTTTTAGGTGAAAAAATGAATTTAATGGAAAAATTATCAATAACTCCAGGAATTTCTGGTTTTGAAGGAAAAATCGTTGAAATTATTAAAGAAGAGCTTGAAAATCATGTTGATGAACTTGAAGAAGACTTAATGGGTAATGTTATAGCTATTAAAAAAGGTGAAAAGAAAGGACTAAAAGTAATGTTAGCTTCACATATGGATGAAATAGGGTTAATGATTCGTCATATTGATAAAAAAGGATTTCTTCGCTTTACAAAAATTGGAGGAATTAATGATCAAATGTTATTAAATCAGACTGTGACAATTCATAGTAAAAATGGAGATATCACTGGTGTTATTGGATCAAAGCCACCTCATGTAATGAAAGCTGCTGAGAGGAAAAAAATTATTGAATATGATTCAATGTTTATAGATATTGGTGCATTTTCAAAAGAAGAAGCTGAAGAATTAGTGAGTGTTGGAGATCCTATAAGTTTTAAATCTGAATTTGAAGAATTTCCCAATAATTTAATCATGGGTAAAGCTCTTGATAATCGTATTGGTTGCTATATAATGATTGAAACAATCAAAAGAGTTAATACTAAAGCAACGGTATTCGGTGTTGGAACTGTTCAAGAGGAAGTTGGTTTAAAAGGTGCTAAAACATCATCATTTAAAATAGACCCTGATATGGCTTTTGCTTTAGATGTTACTATAGCAGGAGATCATCCAGGAATTAAAGAAGATAATTCTCCAGCAAAGATTGGGGAGGGTCCTGCAATAATATTAGCTGATGCAAGTGGAAGAGGTATTATAACTCCTGAAAAAATTAAAAACTTGTTAATATCTTCATCCAAAGAAGCTGATATTAAATATCAACTTGAGGTAAGTGAAGGTGGAACTACTGATGCATCTGCTATTCATTTAACTAGAGATGGAATCCCAACAGGAGTAGTTTCAGTCCCAACAAGATATATACATACGACTGTAAGCATCGCAAGTATGGAAGATGTTGAAAATACAATCAATTTACTTGTTAAAGCGATTGATAGTTTATAATGAATTTAATACTTTAAATTCATTTATGAGCTTTTTTTATTAATATAATTATTTTATTAATATATAACTAATTTTTATTATACTATATTATATAATAGTAACAGATAGTATTAAAAATTTAAATAAATATAATAATTAAAAAGCAGAATTCATTTTTTAATTTTAATAATATTAATTATTACTCTATCTATTATTATAGAATTTTTATTTTAACTGTTATATTATTATGTTTCAATATAGTTTAGTTTCACTTATGTTTCAACATCATTTTTAATGTTATAAATTGAAATTATTTTAAAAAAGTAAAGAAAAAAAGATATTTTCAAACTTTTATTACTTCTTATTTTTCTAAAGCTTTAAATCCTATAGGAACAGTACTATATTTAGTTCCAGCTGCTTTTTTAACTTCTTCAACATCATTAGTTAATCTTGAAACTGGTTTCCATGAAATATCTTCATCTTCACCTACAATAGATACATTATCAACTAATCCTTTTTCAAGTAAATACATTAATATTGAAGTTACAGCTCCCCCATCTTGACCTTTAATCTTACTAGATCTTACAGAAACAATATCCAAATAATCTCCTAAAGGTTTTTCCTCGAAATCATATCCTAAAATGTTTTTACTAAGGAATGTTCTAGGACAAGCATAATAACAAGCATGGCAGTCTTCTTTACATTCACCAAATTTTTGAGGTTTTCGATCATCAATTTTAACTATATCTATTGGACAAACATATTCGCAAGCTCCACAGAGTACACATGCACCTTCAGATATAACATCAGACTCTAAATTCTCAAATTGACATTCTGAAGATATTTCTTCAATTTCATCATCACTAATTTTTCGCCTATAAATAACAGGCCTTGAAACTTCTTCTCTCAAATTTATATTTTCAAGATTTTTCTGTATTTTTTGATTAGCAATTCTTTCAAGTAATTGTTTTCCTTTTTCTGATATTTCTTTAGTTTCAAAATAATTCTCTTTTTCTGCATTTTTAACTATTTCTTTTCCTTTTTCAGTCCTAATAATCACAGTAGACCATCCTTTAGGAGATCCAAGAGAACCTATAGAAATATCAGATATATCGGAAGTATAATCAAGACAGATATCACAATTTTTTCTTTTAAAAGAATCAGTTTCAGATAAAGGAACCATAAACACATCATTATTGTTTAAAATTACCTTAAATTTATTTTCTTCAATTCTAAAACCTTTAACATCATTAATATCAATTTTTTTATCTATTAAAAATTCTTTTAAATAAGTATATGAAAAGTTTTCCATACAAAATAATCCTATTTTGACATCAATAGATGATCCTCCAGTTTTATCTGAATACTCATTAATTTTAGTAGCAGCTAATATTTGACAAGGAGTTCCAACCATAGCAGTTTTTACATTATTATCCATCATATCACCTTCTCCTCCATAAAAAAAAGAACCCTAATAATATCTTAAGCAAATATATGCTAATTTTAAATATTTAAATATATAATAATTCATAAATAATTTAAATTATTATATTGAGTATATACTAACTTAAGTATATAATAATTATATATAAATACTATAATATTTATAATATTTAATTTGCATCCTTATTTAATTAAAGTAAATTACATAATAAAATATTTATTAATAAAAAGATAATTAAATAAAAAATATAATATTATACTAATATTACCATTAAAATATAACTATTAAAATATATTTGTATTAAATATATTGATAAATATTAAAATATATTATTAAAATATAATGTTATTAAATATTAATATTATTAATATATTTCATTGAATTAAATGAACAATATTATACATTAATTATATTAGTTCTAATATAATTTAAATATTTCCTTTTATAATATTCAAATTTGAACATTTTTCAAAATACTGTAAAATAGCCAAATCTCTTAATTAAATAGAATTTATTAATTAAATAACTTATTAAAATTATTAATTATATAAGTTATTAATTAAAATCATTGATTAAAGAATTTGTTAATTAAATAACTATTAATTAATAAGTATTAATTAATAAACATTAATTAAATCTAACTATTCATTAATTTATATTATTTAATATTTTATATTTAATATTTAAATCATAATCAATAATTTAATCCATTTTATAAATTAAACTAATTTTAGAGCTAAATTTAAAGATATTGGAAAACTTTATTAACAATTATAAGAATAAATATATATTGTATTTATAATTGACTGCTAAAAACCTAATTTTTAATATTAGTGATATAAATGGGAAAAAAATCTTCTAATAATATAAAAAAGGAGTTTGAAAACCTTAGGAATAATTTACTTGATTTAACTCTAAGAAATCAATTGTTAAACTATAAACCTAGGTCTAAAACTATTGAAGTAGTTAATCAATCACCTATGTCTGTTTATCAGACACTTATTTTACAAAAAAAGAAAATGCAGTTTGTTCCAAACAAAAAGGAACGAAAATCAAGTTCAAAAGATGGTGAAAATAACCAAAAAAAATCAAGGTTTTCTGCACTTTGGGAACATCCACCTATTGATTTAAGTATTTTTTCTGAAGGAGATAAATCTTTAAAAGCTGATCTCACTCCAAAGGAACTTCAAAAAAGGCTTTTTTATATTAATCAGCAAGCTAATACAATGTTTCAAGAACAAGGATATAATATTTTGTATTTAGCTATTGGTTTTTTAGAATGGAGAGATACTATAAAGCCTAATGAGGTACATGCAGCTCCATTAATATTAATACCTGTATCAATTGAAAGAAAAAAAGTGGGTAAATCATTTTCTATATATTGGAATGAAGAAGATATACAATCAAACATTTCACTGCAAGCTAAATTAGCAGAAGAAGGAATTGAACTTCCAGAATTTAAAATAACTTCTTATATTGAAGGTGTTGAACATTATTTAAGAGATATTAAAAATGCTGTAACTAAAATGAAAAATTGGAAAGTTACAAAACATATATCTCTAGGATTTTTTTCTTTTACAAAATTTGTAATGTACAATGATTTAAACCCTGAAAGCTGGGAAGAAAATGTAGATTTAACAAAACATGAGCTCATTGAATCTATATTTAATCCAAAAAAAAATAATCATGATCAATCATTTAATGAAGAAGATGTTGATAAAGAATTACTTTATAAAGATATGTATCAAGTACTTGATGCTGATTCATCTCAAATAGCTGTAATAGAAGATGTTAAAGCTGGGAGAAATCTTGTTGTTGAAGGACCGCCTGGAACTGGTAAATCGCAAACTATTGTTAATGTTATAGCTGAGCTTTTAGCATCAGGAAAAAGTGTCCTATTTGTAAGTGAAAAAATGGCTGCATTAGAAGTTGTTAAAAATCGACTTGATAATGTTGGTCTTGGTAAATTTGTTCTTGAGTTACATAGTCATAAAACTAAGAGAAAAAAGCTATTAAAAGAGCTACAAAAAGCATTGAATGTTAGAGCTATTGATGATATTAACATAAACCAAATACTTAGGAAATTAGAAAAATTACGTCATCAACTAGATGAATATGCAGAAATCATTCATCAACCAGTATACAATGTTCAAATGTCTCCATTTGATTTATATGGAATGAAAGAGTATGCTGAAGATCATTTCTCTAAAAAAGGTAAAGGATCAGATGTAAATGAATCAAAAATAAGTACAATTTTACCATTAGTAAGGTTTAAATCACCAGAAAATTATACTCTTAAAGATTTAGATGATATGATTATAGATCTTGAAAATCTAGCTGAACTTCATGGTACTATATCTAAAAATAATCCTTGGAGTAAGTGTAGTCCTAAAAGTTTACTTCCCTCTGATTTAAGAGAAATTGAAATGCTTATTAATGATACTTTAGATTCATTAAATAATTTTTCTTTTGAATCTGAAAATTTATATGAAAATTTTGGAATTAAGACAGCTAAAACACTAAGAGAATATGAAAAATCTTTAGAATCAATAAAATTATTAGATAATAAAAGTATTAGTTTAATCGACAGTAAGATACTTACAAATAAATGTTGGATAGACAACCCAAACAAAGCAAGCGAATTAATACAAAAATTAGAAAATTATCAAATGACTTCAAAAGTTATGAAGAAGTTTAATGATAATGTATTTAGTGAAAACTTAGATAAAATAATAATAAATCTTGAAAAAGAAACAAATAAAAGATTTAAGCTTTTTGGAGGAAAAAATCATAAGGAAGAGCTAAAATATCTATATAAAAGAGAAGTTCCTAATGATAAAACAGCCCTAAATGATCTAAAAACTCTTAAAGAACATATAGAATTTAAAAAAGAAATAAATAATATAACTAATGTTGGAATCGAATATTTTGGAGAATTGTGGCATTTAAATGCTTCTATAGTTGATTTAAAAGATGCTACAATTTTCATGAGAAAATTCATTCATTTATTAAAAGAAGGAATATATAATGAAAATACTATAAATTTACTTTCAAATTCTATGTTTGATGTTGATTCAAAAAGTGAAATAAAAAATTATCTTGATTTAGGAGATAAATTTATTAAAAATCTTTCTGATTTAGAGAATAAATTAAATCCAAGAAGTAAATTAATATTTAAAAAAGAAACAAAAGATGTACCATTTATTAAATGGGAACAACAATTAAATTCATGGAGAGGACAAATTTCAAGTTTACATCTCTGGTCACAATATCTAAATACAAAAAATTCTTGTTTATCTACACCAGCTAAACTATTTGTAAATACTGTTGAAAAAAGAAACATTAAAAAAGATGATGTAAAACCTCTTGTTCTTGGAAATTTTGCAGATAGTTTATTAAACATTGTATTTGCAGAAAATCAATCATTAGCTACTTTCATAGGTGAATTACATCAAAACAAAATTTCAGAGTTTAAAGAATTAGATTCTAAAATAATTGAGATTAATAGACGAAGAATATTCCAAAAATTAAATAAAAAAGTTCCAAAAGTTTTTGGAGCTGCAGAAAATCCTGAAGCTAAAACACTAGCAGGTGAATTTACAAGAAAAAGAGGTCATCTTCCTGTAAGAACTCTTCTTGAAAAATCTGGAGGAATTATAAAACAAATAAAACCATGCTTTATGATGAGTCCATTATCAATTGCTCAATATTTAGATCCTACAAATCCTAAATTACAATTTGATGTTGTTATTTTTGATGAAGCAAGCCAAGTAAAACCAGAAGATGCTCTTGGTGCTTTTATGAGAGCTAAAACAGCAGTTGTTATGGGTGATACTCAACAATTGCCTCCTACATCTTTTTTTGAACAGATGACTGGAATAGATGATATTGAAGAAGTAGCTACTGCTCTTGATATGGAAAGTATACTCCACCTATGTAAACTTTCTTTTCCTGTTAAAATGCTAAAATGGCATTATCGAAGTCGTCATGAGTCTTTAATTGCAGTTTCAAACAAGGAGTTTTATGATAATGAATTATTAGTATATCCATCACCTTCCCATAATACTAAAGAATTAGGATTAAAGTTTAAACATGACTCTAGTACTGTTTATGAAAGAGGTAAATCTTCTGCAAACCTTCTTGAAGCAAGGGCAGTTGTTAAAGAAATTTTTAAACATTTTAATAAATATGGTGATAGGAAAAGTTTAGGTGTTGGAACATTTTCTGTAGCACAGATGAATGCTATATTAGAAGAACTTGAAATTGAAAGAAAATTACATCCAGAATTAGAACCATTATTTTCAGATAAGATGAAAGAACGTTTCTTTGTTAAAAATCTTGAAACAATTCAAGGTGATGAAAGAGATGTTATTTTAATTAGTGTAGGTTATGGATTTGATCAGAACAGAAAAATGTCTCTTAATTTTGGACCATTAAATCAAGATGGTGGAGAAAGAAGACTCAATGTCCTTATAACTCGTGCTAGAGAAAAATGTGTAGTTTTTTCTAATTTTAAAGCTCATGATATGCATTTAACTGCTAATCCTCCTTTTGGTGTAAAAGCTTTAAAAGAATTTCTAGAATATGCTGAAAATATATCTCATGGAAATGTTATTAATACATCTAAAGGTGATGAGCCTTTTGAAGATGCAGTTTATACATTCTTAAAGAAAAATGGATATAAAGTTGATAAAAAAGTTGGATGTGCGGGTTTTAGGGTTGATTTAGCTATTATTGATGAACATAATCCTGGAAAATATATTGTTGGAATTGAATGTGATGGTAAAATTTACTCATCATCAAAAGTTGCAAGAGACCGTGACCGTCTTAGAGAACAAGTATTAACAGGATTAGGATGGAATTTATATCATCTTTGGTCAACTGATTGGTATAGAAATAGAGATTTAGCTCGTGAAAAATTAATATCAGCAATTGAAGAAATTAAAGCTAAATCTATTATTAATGAATTAGAATCAATGGAAATTAAAAAAATTCCTTCTGAAGATGACAATCTAAAAATTGTAAACCCAATTGAGGATGATGATACTGAAGAGAATTCTAATGAAGATATTTTAGATTATGATAATGATGAAGAAGATATTGAAAATTCTATTGATATTGAAAATATTATCAGTTCTATTGACAACAGTGAAACAGATAAAATTGATATAAATAAAACTTCTAATTTAAATGATGAAAATATGGGCATTATTATAGAAAACACTTATGATGAATCTAATTTTGATTCTAATAAAAATAAAGATTTTGATATCAATAATTTAGATAATGAGGATAATAAAACAAATAATAACAATAATATTATTAATAATAAAAATAAAATAAATGATGATAAAATAAATACTAATAAAATAAATACTAATGAAATAAATACTAATGAAATAAGTGATAATGAATTAAATACTAATGAAGTAAATAGTAATAAAATAAGTGGTAATGAAATAGATAATGATGATATAAGTACTAATAAAACGGATGATAATAAGATAAATGATAATATAGTAGACATAGGTAGAAATAATATTAATAATAATAAAAATGAATCGATTAATGAGAATATAATAAATAAAAAGATTAAGCTGGATAAAGCTAATTCTAAAGAGCTTGATTATGATAAAATCAATACTAATTCCTTAGAAAAAAGTGAAGAAGAAGAAAAATTAATAAAACCAAAAATTAAATTTAGATCTCACTTAATGAATAAAACAGATGATGACATAGATATTATTGATTCTACTAATAAACAAGAAATTAATACAAAATATAACAATAAAGAAAATATTAATAAAGAAAATACTGATAAAGAAAACAATAATAAAAAAAATAGTAATAAAGAAAATATTAATAAAGAAAAACAGTAATAAAGAAAATATTAATAAAGAAAATACTGATAAAGAAAATAATAATAGAGAAAATACTAATATTGAATATAATGATATAAAAAATATTGATATAGAAGATAATAATAGAGAATATGATGACAAAAAAAGCAATGATAATGAATACATTGAAGATGAACTTGAAAAAGAGATAAAAAAAGCTTTAAGTCAAATATCTGAATATTCTGATGAATCAAAAAATAAGAATGAATATGATAATACAGAACAGATTACTGAAAATATTATCATTAGTGAAAATACAGACTTTAAAAATAATAACCCTATAGATTCCATTAAATATACTACTGAAAACAATAATGAAATAAATAATATTAAAAATATTGAAGATAATACTATTAAAAACAATTCTGAAAATAAATTTAATAATAATAGTATTAAAAATAGTTTTGAAGATGATTTCGAAGATAACAGCATTAAAAATAACACTGAATCTGAGAAAGATGATAAAAATATTCATAAGGAAAATTATGATAATAATAAGTATATTGAAGAAAGCACTTCAAATAATACCCCTTATAGTGATAATAATCAAGAGTCTGAGTCTAGAGATGAAGAATTTCAAGACCTTGATTTTGATGGAATAATGACATATGAAGGAGCATCTAACATTGATAATCCTCTTAGAAGGAATAGTTTCAATTATAATAGAAACAAAGAAAGAAACTTTGAATCTCAAAACATTAGAGATAGGATGAGGTCTGTTTCTCAATCAATAAATGAAATAAAAAATGAAGTTAAATATATAAATAAATCATTAAAAGAAATTGAAAATCCTACAGCTCCAAAAAAAGTTTTTGTAATAGATAGGACTCTTCCAGTGGATGAGTATAATGATAATCATCATTACAATCAGGAGGATTATAAAAGTGATGCTAATGATGATACTTATGAGAACCATGCTGAATATAATGTAAACAGTTTAGATTTAAATAAAAGATTAAAATCTAATGATAATGTAAGCTCTGAAAACTATTCAAATTATTCAAACTCAAAAGATAATTTAGAAAACATTATTCAAGATTTAAATGAAGATTATATAAAAATTGAAAAAGAAAGAGCCCAAAAAATTAATCAGCTTAAGGAAAAAGATACAACAAAAACTATTAAAAAAGATGATATTAATGATTTAATAGCTAACTACAAGACAGCTAAAGACATACCTGTCAATAAAGCTGAAGAATTCTATAATTCAACAAATAAAAAACTTTTAGATATTGTTAATAGTGTTGTTATTGTTGAAGGACCTATACATATAAGTGAATTTACTAGTAGAATAAAAGAGAGTTGTAATCTTAAAAGAGCAGGTCCTAAGTTTAAAAAACATATTAGTAAATCAATATCATTAGCTGAAAAAGAAAATGCAATTTTGATTATAGATGATTTCTTATTCCCAAGTAACTGGACAAAAACAACAGTTAGAAAAAGAGTAAATCCAAATATTGATCTGATATCAAAGGATGAAATTGAAGAAAATATAAAAATTGTATTGAATTTCATAAGTCCAATTAATCAAAAAGAATTAATCAAAAGAGCTTCTAGGAATTTTGGATTTAAATCAACTTCTAAAAAGACATCTAATAAAATAAATGAAGTTATAGATTATATGTTTTCTAAACAAATAATAAATAACAATAATGGAGAAATTGAAGTTATAAGTAAAGATAAATAAAAAGAAAGTTCATTCTAATGTTTTTTTAATCATATTGATGTTAGTTTCAATAAGTTTATCTAATGAACATTCAATAAGTATACTCCAAAGTCTTATAATTCCCCGAAATATAGTGAAAATATAGATAGATAACTCTTCTATATCAGTGCTTTTCTTAATTTCTTTATTTTCTATAGCTTCTTTAATCAATTCATTGAATAAATTAAGTATATCTTTGCTACTATCATCATATAATTTTCTAAATTCAGGATGTTGATGATAAATTCCTAATTGCATTAAATAATACTGCCCAAAATCAATATTATTTTCATAAAGTATTTCAATTGCATTTTGATTATTTTTAATGTTATATTTTGTAAAATAATAAAATATAAACTCTAATTTTTCATAAAATGATCTTTTCTCTGAATATAAGTCATTTTTAAAGTTTTTAACCTCATTAAACACATATTTTTTAAGAATATAATCTAAAATATCATTTTTATCCTTAAAATGATAATAAATTGCTCCAGTGGTTACGTTTGCTTCTTCTTGTATTTGTTTTATTGATACATTGTCAAAACCATATTTTAATGATAATAAAAAAGCCGCTTGTGCTATTTTATCTTTATTTTTCATATTAAACCCCCATTAGAGAAGTATATTAAGTGAATACTATCTATAATATAAATAGTATATTATCATATTAATATTTTTTGATGTTTTTTAGGCTAAATAATCATGCAAAGCTATTAATTAATATATTATTATAATTAACTTAACAATAGAATTTTATAGATTTTTTAAAGCATGAAGTTTTATATAATTCAATAATTTAAATTATATAATATAATATAAAATAAAATAATAAAAAATATATAATCTAAAAACAAAAAATATATAATCTGAAACATATATCTTAAAACATGTGATCTAAATTGTATAACTTAAATATATAACCAAAAATATATACTAGTAAAAATTTTTATTACTATATAACTAAGAATATCTAAAAAATAAGTAAATGATATAAAATAATAAATATAATTTATAATAAAATAAATACAATACATAATAAAATAAATAGAATTAATATTAAAATAAACAAAATATATAATAAAATAAACATAGTATATATTAAAATAAACAGGATTAATATTA
>NZ_JXMW01000031.1 GCF_002072215.1 Methanobrevibacter arboriphilus JCM 13429 = DSM 1125 | reverse complement strand
CTATACAATTTTAATAGCTATTTAAACTGTTTATATTATTCTAATTAGGTTTTAGACTAATATTTAAATTTTCTATTATATAATATTTATATATTAATATATGTCATATTAATTATATGACAAGAATTTATATACTATTAATGTCATAATATAAATATGACTATTATATTTTCTTTGTCATAAATTATATATAACAAAAAATTTATTATATAAAAAAATTTATTATATAATTATTATATATGGTAAATTTAGTTATTATATAATAAATATAGAATATTAAATATGATATGGTATTCAATTAATACTTTTTATTATTACTAATAAATGGAGCAAATAATGAATGAAAAAAGAGCAAATAATGAGAGAATCAATAATAAAATTAATAATAAAATTAATAAAAGGATCAATAAAAGGATCAATAATAAAAAATTTAATAATGAAAGAATCAGAAATAAAGTAAATCTTAAAGATATAGCTAATATTTCATCTGGCTTAGTTTTAAATAGATTTGATTTATCTAGATCTATTAAATCTAATAAATTCAATAAATCTATTATTTCTAATAGTTTTAATGAATCGTCTTTTGATGATCTCAATTCATCAGAATTTCCAGATAGAAACCAAAATTCATTCAAATATTATTATATTCCTCAAAAATCTGTTTTTGATAATAATATTGATTCAAATTCTTTTGAAATAATTTTTACTAATAAAAAAATTGAAAATAAATATTTAGCTCATTATAAAGACATTATAATAAAGTTAACTCCTCCTTATAATGCAGCAGTAGTTGATTTTAAGAGAAATGATGTTATTGTTCCATCTAATTTTGCTATAATTAGAGTTAAAGATGAATTTATATCAGTATTTTTAGCATATGTTCTAAATGGTCCTAATGTAAAAAAACAATTGAGAAGATTGGTTGAAGGAACCAATATTCCAATTATTAAAATTAATAATTTAAAAGATATTAAAATAAAAAAAAGAAGTAGTTATAAACAGATTGAATATGCAAAGCTTTTTTATTTATTGGATATTAGAAAAGAACTACTTTTAAGAAAAATTGAGCTTGAAAATAAGCTTAAAGATGATATTTTATCTAAATTATAATTTAAATGTAAAAATACTTAAAAATATGAATAATTAAGGGTGTTATTATTTGAATGATTATAGATTGAATGATTATAGATTAAATGATTATACTTTGAATGATTATAGAAACAATTTAGAATCTGATTTATTGGCTATGGTTGATAAATTAAAGGAATATATAGATTTATATGATTTAAAAAGTTATGTTTTAGGCTTATTTTTTTATAAATATATATGTCTAAAGATAGAGTTATATTTGAATAAACAATTCATTCAAAATAATTTAAAATTTGACAAAGCAAATGAAATTGAAGATATAAAAGATGATTTAAAAGAATTAACTCTTGAGAATTTAGGCTACTTTTTAGAACCAAGATTCTTGTTTTCAAATATTGTTAAAAAAGCTAATAAAAATGAGCTAATATTAGATGATTTAGAAAAAGCATTGAATGAAATATCAAACTCATCATTAGGTCGGGAAAGTGAAGAAGCTTTCATAGGAATATTTGAAGATATTGATCTTAAATCATCAAAACTTGGAAATAAATTAGAAGATAAAAACGAATCAATAAGTAAAATATTAATACAACTATCTAAAATCGACTTTAAACTAGAAGATCAAGATAAGAATGTGATTGGTGATGCTTATGAATATTTAATCTCACAATTTGCATTATCCTTAGATAAAAAAGGAGATCTTTACATACCTCAACAAGTATCAAAGATACTAGCTAAAATAGTTACTTTAGAAAAAAACAAATTTGAAGGGGAAAATTTTGAAGAAAAGAAATTTGAAGAAGAAAAATTTAAAGGAGAGAAATTTAAAGGAGATAAAATTAAAAGAGATAAAATTAAAAATCAGAAGCTTAAAAGTGTATATGATCCAACATGTAATTCAGGATCACTTTTACTTCAAGTAGCTAAAGAAATAGAAGTAGAAAACTTTTATGGGCAAGAATTAAAATCAACAGCATATAATTTAGCTAGAATGAATATGATTTTACATAATATACAATATAATGATTTTGATATTCAACAAGGAGACTCACTTGAAAAACCAATTCATAAAAATATGAAATTTGAAGTTATAGTTGCAAAACCACCATTTCAAGCTAAATGGAGTTCAGATAAAAAATTTCTTAATGATCCACGGTTTTTAGATTATGGAAAACTAGCACCAAAATCAAAAGCAGACTTTGCATTTATACAACACATGATATATCATTTAGATGAAAATGGAACAATGGGAATAATTTTGCCTCATGGTGTTCTCTTTAGAGGTACATCTGAAAGAACAATTAGAAAATATTTAGTAAATGATAAAAACTATTTAGATGCAGTAATTGGACTTCCAGCTAATATATTCTATAAAACAAGTATTCCAACAGTTATCCTAATATTTAAAAAATATAGGGAGAATAAAGATAATGTACTATTTATTGATGCATCTAAAAACTTTAAAAAGGTTAAAAATCAAAATATGTTTAGAGATAATGATATTGATAAAATTATAGAAGTTTATAGTAACCGAGTTGAAATTGAGAAATTCTCACATATCGCTACGATAGATGAAATTAGAGAAAATGATTTTAATTTAAATATTCCAAGATATGTTGATACTTTTGAAGAAGAATTAATTGATTCAAATAAAATTATAAATGAAATAAAAGAAATTGATAATAAAGTTGAAGCTATTGATGAAGAAATAAAGAAATATTGTGATGAATTAGGGATTGAAACACCTATTATTAAATAATAATCAATAATAAAATTTAATTTAATATTATTTTATTATTTTAGATTTTATTTCATTAAATTTATTATATATAAAATCATAAGTTAGTCTATGAAAAAGTTTAAGATAACTATTTTTCATGCAGATGAATGTGATAAAAAGAAATGCACTGCATTTAAATTAGAAAAACAGAATAAAGCACGTATTGTTTATAATCTTAATCAAATACCTCGTGGAGCTATTATTTTAAATCCTTTTTCAGATAAATCGGCTTCTCCTGAAGATAAAGATTTAGTTTTAAAAAAAGGTGTTGTAGGGCTTGATTGTTCTTGGAATAAGGTTTCTTCTTCAGCTAAATTCTTTTCACTCACTAAATATCATAGAAGTCTTCCTTTTTTAATAGCTGCTAGTCCTGTTAATTATGGTAAACCTTGTAAGCTTTCAACAGCTGAAGCAATAGCTGCTACTTTTTATATAGTTGGTTTTAAAGATACTGCAAAGGATATTATGAATGGTTTTAAATGGGGACATACTTTTATTGAATTGAATTTAGAACTTCTTGAAGCTTATAGTGGTGCGAGTAATAGTTCTGAGGTAGTAGCTATTCAAAACGAATTTTTAAAGCAATATGAAGATTAAGATAATTATTTAAGTTAAAATGGTTATTAGGTTGAATAATTATAGACTGAATAACTATTAAGCTAATAACTATTAAACTAATAAATATTAGGTTAAAATAACTATTAGACTAAAATAGTAATTATAAAATAGTAATTATATATTAAAATAATGTTTATATGTTAGATTTATATATTAGATTTATTTATTAGGTTTATTTATTAGATTTATTTATTAGGTTTATTTATTAGATTTATTTATTGTTTTTCTAATAATTAATCCTATAACAATCGCAACTAGAATTGTTATAGAAAATCTAGTGATTCCATTTGAAAATAAATTGTTAATTATCACAATTAAGATTATAAGTATTATAAACATTCCAACAATTGTCATTATTTCTTTATTATCCATTATATCACCTCTAAGAGAACTTAGTAATATTTTATATACTTTAATTAATTTTCTGTGTTTTTATAAATATTTTAGTGTGGTTTTTATAAATATTTTTATTATTGTATAATTTATCTTATTGTATAACAGTACATACTATTGTATTATTAAATATTATAATTATTGTATTATTACATATTATAATATTATTGCATAGTACATTTCATAACTATTTAATGTTATTTTATTAATCTTAGCTAATTTTTATTAATATAAAAACTATTAAATTAAATGAAAATTATATAACAACAATTAAATTATATTAAAAATAATAATATTCATATGTTTTATTAGATATTTAAATTATATTATTTTAATATATATTTATGGTGAAATAATGAATAAAAAGCTTTTAATAATTCTTGGGGTAATAACAGTTATTGGTTTGGCAGTTATTATTTATGTTGATAATGGTTCCTATGAAGAAGAGTTATCTGTTGTTTCTGAAGGAGAATGGATTGGTTACTATGAACTAACTTTAAATGGAACAACCACTCATGAAACTATTATGGGTGGAGGACCACTAGACTTTACTATAAAACGTCAAAATGGGGATAAATTATTCGTTTATGTTAATAGTACTCATTATGGAAGTAAAAAAGATTTAAAAATTAAAATATTAAAAAATAATGAAATTATCGCTGAAAATTCAAGTAGTAATCATACAGCTGGTGTTTGGCTTTATAATTAAGGCTTCTTTTTTAAGCATTATTTTTTTTTGAAAATAACTAAAGCTTTAAATACTATTAAATTAATAAACTTTAATGTTCTTAATTAATTGTGGATATTAGAGAAATTCTTATTTTATTCCATAATATAATATTTATGAGATTAAATATATTTATGAGATTGAATAAATCAATTACTAAATTTTACATATCTCATATTTAAAATTTATTACTACTGATTAATGATTATATGGAGGATTATTAATGGCCAGATTTGAAGAAGCTGAAAATAGAATCTTTAAGGTTAAAATTTGTTTAAAATGTAATGCTCGTAATCCCGCTGCAGCTAAAACTTGTAGAAAATGTGGTTACAAGGGTTTAAGATATAAAGCAAAAGAACCAAGAGGATGATCTTATTCATTATATTATAGCTATTTTATATTAAGACCTATATTTTAGGATTTTTTATATTAAGATTAGCTATAAATTAATTTTTATTAGGTATTTATTAATTTTTTATTTTTTTCTTCTATTTTTTAATTTTTTTTTAATATGAATTTTTCTTTTTGGTTTTATTTTTTTATTTTTGTTTCAATTTTGTCTTTTCATGCTAATTTTACTTTTATTTTTGAATAAAGCTTTTATACTTCTTTTTTAATATTTTACTTGTTGAAAATATTAATTTTTTTTTAGGAGGTATTTTATTATTTATGAAATTTTAAGAGGTTATGATCCTTTATATGATTTTCTCTTTAGTAATTATATGGCAAGTAAAGGTTGTGAAAGGCAGTTGACTGGTTTGATTAATGCTATTTTAGTTGAAAATAATGAGGAGAGTGTTTTTAATTTAGAAATAATTGATAATAAATTTTTATCAGGTAAAGTAGTTAATAATAAAAATTGTATTTTAGATTTAAGATCTAAATCTTTTGATGGTCGTGTGGTTAATATTGAAGTTCAAAAGCAGGGTGAAAAATACTTTAGAAGGAGAAGTCATCTTTATATATCTCGTGAATTTTCTAATTCTGCTGAAAAAGGAGGTTTGGAAAGATTAAAGTCACATATATTAATTAATATCCTTGATTTTGGATTTTGTAAAAATAATATAATTAGTCGAAAATTTAATATGATAGATAAAACAGAATTAAATTGTGAATACAGTGGCTGTATAAAGATTATTAATGTTAATGTTTCTGCTTTTAGAAGACTAAAAAGCATTGATTTTGATAATCCTTTACACAGATGGCTGGTATTTTTAGATAAAAAAAGCACAAGGGAGATGATAGAAATGGCTATGAGTAAAGATGAAAATATAAAAACAGCTCATGAAAAGGTTGAAGAATTATTAAAAGACGAAGCTTTTCTACATGAATTGAATAAAAGAGAACAAGCTGATTTAAAATATATGGGTGAAATGGCTTATGCTAAAGATGAAGGTAAGAAAGAAGGTATAGGAGAGGGCATGGAAAAAGGTAGGAAAGAAGGTATGGAAAAAGGTATTGAGCAAGGTAGGAAAGAGGGTATAGAACAAAATGAATTGAATGTAGCTAAAAGAATGAAAGATTTCAATTTTTCATTTGATGATATAGTTAAAATTACTGGTCTTTCTTTGGATGAAATTGAAAAACTATAATTTTTTAATATTATTTTTTAATAGTGAATACTAGCTATTTTCATAGCCTTTAAATTTTTCTTTTATAAAATATTATAGTATTTTTATTAATTTTAACAGTTTATAATCTTTTTTTTATTATTTTTTAGCTTATTTTTTATTCTTAAAGGGGGGGGGGGGCGGAGGTTGTTTTTATAATGAAATCTGATTCTTGTGAACCATCTGATTTAGGGTTAACTTTATATACTATAACTATCAATAATTAAATATTCAAAAGTGAATGTTTTCTACATTTTGGTGATAACTTTCTTCTTATATAATATAACTATTTATTTTAAAATATCTTTCATATATGAAATTTTTATATTAATTATAAAAAGTGAGTATTCACTTGTTTTTTAAAATAAACAAATCCTTAATGATCTAAAATTTTATAGTGTATATTATGAATACTATTAATAATAAACCTGATTCATGTAATAAATTGTTAGCTACGCTTTTTATATTATTATTCTTTACAATTCTTCTTATATCTTCAATTAACTTTGTTGATGCAGCTGATATAGAGATTGGTAATGAAACAGATGGTGGAATTAAACAGGCTGTAGCTAATGCATCTGATGATGATGTGATAATTTTAGATGAAGGTGTATATTCTGGCGAAAATAATAGTAATATAACTTTTGATAAAAATTTAAAGATCGCTGGTAAAAATAAAAATGTCACTATAAATTTAGAAGGATCATTTTTTATTAATATTATTACTTGGGATAGAACTGTTAGTTTAGTGAATTTAACTATAATCGGAGGATATAATAGTCTTCGGTTATCTACAAGAACTATTTATATCATTAACTGTACTTTTATTAATAACACAGGAACTAATGGTGGTGCTATTAGTATAGGTAAAGGGACTCATGGTAGCGCTTTTCTTAATATTAGTTCTTCTACTTTTATTAATAACACAGGAACTAATGGTGGTGCTATTTATATAAATTGGGCTGATGCTCCTGGAAATAATTTTCATATATATAATTCTACTTTTATTAATAACACAGGAACTAGTGGTGGTGCTATTTCGCTGGCGTCTTCTTCTTATTCGAATGTTCCGAAACTAACAATCATGGATTCTACTTTTATTAATAACACAGCAGGGAGGGGTGGCGCTATTTATTCAACGGCTTCTTCTGCCCAAAGAATCACTATTCCTATCTCCAATTCTATTTTTATTAGTAACACAGCAGAGGAAGGTGGTGCTATTTATGGTAGTGGTAAATTTTCCTTGACTATTAATAGTGGTAATTTTTCTGGTAATAATGCTACTAATGGTGGTGTTATATATAATAATGCTAGTACTATGACTATTAGTAATGGTAATTTTTCTGGTAATAATGCTACTAATGGTGGTGTTATATATAATAATGCTAGTACTATGACTATTAGTAATGGTAATTTTTCTGGTAATAATGCTACTAATGGTGGTGTTATATATAATGTTGGTAATGTGACTATTACTGGTGGTAGTTTTACTGGTGATAATGCTACTTATGGTGGTGTTATATATAATAATGCTACTGTGACTATTAGTAATGGTAATTTTTCTGGTAATAATGCTACTAATGGTGGTGTTATATATAATGTTGGTAATGTGACTATTAGTGGTGTTAATTTTACTGGTAATACTGCTACTAATTATGGTGGAGCTATTTATTCTACTGGAATATTAAATATTACTAATTTTGCTTTCATTAATAATATTGGTGGTATTGGTGGTGCTATTTATAATACGGGTCTTGGTTATATTAATGGTGGTGATTTCACTGGTAATCATGCTAATAACTGGGGAGGTGGTGTTTATTGGACTGGATTAAACGGTGGACTTTATAATTCTAAATTCTTTAACAATACTGTTAATTGTCCTATTGTTAATGATCAGAATAATAATTATGGTGGAGGTACTATTTATTGGAGTGGTACTAATGGTACTGTAGAAAATTGTAATGTTTCTTTAAGTTTAACTTATAGTGGTGGTGCTATCTATTGGAATGGTATTAATGGTACACTAGTTAATTGTAAATTATTCAACAATTCAGCAAATACTATTAATACAAATGGTAATAATGGTATTTCGGGAATTCGTGTTATTGGTAACGGTTTCACGATGATTAATTGTACTTTCATTGATAATAAAAGTAGAGTATTTACTTTTTATTCTGAAGGTAAAAATTTGAGTATTTTTAATTGTAGTTTTATTAATAATACCAATAATAATGCCTTTCTTTATAATACTAATAATGCAGAAGGTTTAAATGTGGTTAATTCTACTTTTACTAACACTTATTCTAATATTAATAATGTTGCTGATAATTGTAATATTGTGAATTCTACTTTCTTTAATATTTCTGGTACTAATGGTGCGGGTGTTTATAATACAGGTAATAACTTACTTATTATAAATTCTACTTTTAATGCTATTTCTACTACTGGTAATGGTGGTGCTATTTATAATAACAATGTTAATATAAGTATTATTGGTTCTAATTTCACTAATAATACTGCTAACCGTGGTGTTATTTATAATAATGGTGGTATTGTTAGTTTTTCAGGTTCTACTTTTAACAATAATAATGAGGCTTTTACAACAACAAATGGGAATTTCAGCTTTGTTTCTGAAGATACTGATTTTTATAATAACACCTATGCTATTGTATTTTTATTTAATAATTTGAATTATATTGTTAATTGGAATTATGCTTCTTTTGATGGTAATTTGTATATTATTAGGCTCAGTGGTAATAATAGTAATTATACTATTTTATCTGATTTTAATAATCCTGGTGCTAATTATAATGGTGTTATTTTTGATAAAAATACTTATAATAATACTATAATTGATTCTATTATTAGTGGGTTTAATATTACTGGGAATTCAACTGGTGTGATTGTTGAAGGTGGTAATAATAGTGTTATTAATTCTAATATCACATATAATAGTGTTGGTTTGTTAATTAATGGTAATGATACTCTTATTAGAGGTTGTAGTGTAATTAATAATACTTATGGTATAATTATTGGAAATCTTGCTCGGAATACTATTGTTAATTATAATCGTCTTGTTAACCCTATAAGTTTAGTTGATAATGGTACAAATACTGATGCTAGCTATAATTGGTGGGGAAACAATAATATTACAAAGTATTATCAAAACAATTCTGGAACTCTTATTATTATTGATTGGTATGTTATTACTTTAACAGCTAATGACGTTAGTGTGATATTTAATAATGGTACTCTTTTATACCGTGGTCCAGATAGTTTAACACTTGAGTATGTTTTTGCACTGTTTAATGATGGTGGCTTTGGTGAGATTGATTATTTACCTGATTTCATAATTGACCTAATAATAATGTATACTAATAATGTTGATCCTACAGCTATTATAATAAGTAATAGTTCTCGTAGATTCAATGGTTCTTATAAACCTACTATATATATGCCTTCATATTTCCGTATGAGTACTAATTTTGATTTAGAGAATATATATTATTTAGTAAAATATGCACCTAGTGTAAATAGTACTATCAGTGTTTCTGATAATATTCAGACTGGACATGATATAATTATTAATGGTTCTTTAATTAATTCTGTTGGAGAACCAGTATATAATGTTGTTCTCAATATTAGTATCATCACGCCCTATGGTATTTTTGATGATTTTGTTATTAACTTTGCTGAAGGTTGGAATTATGTTTTCACCCCAAAAGTTGTTGGTAATTATACTGTTGTTGTGAGTTGGGATGGTGATTTTGATCATGCTGAATTTACCAATTCAACAATATTTAATGTACCTAAAACTCAACCAATATTAGATGTTACTGCTGTTGATACTTTTTATGGTGTAGAATCTAATTTAACAATTAATGCAACTCTTAGTAATGGTAGACCAATTGATAATGATTATTATAATGTAACTATCAATAATACAGTTTACACTGTGTACTTTATTAATGGTATTGGTGTTATAAACCTGGGCATGCTTCCTACTGGTATTTATAATTTCAATGTTGCTTTCATTGGAAGTGAAGATAAATATAATGAATCTAACACTACTGTAACCTTTAAAGTTTCATCTATTATTCCTATAATCACTGTTAACAATATTGGTACTGTGGTGTTTGGTGATATTTTCACAGTTTCTGGTTTTGTTACTGGTGTAGGTGTTACTCCCACTGGATATGTGAATATAAGCATTGGTAATTATACTAATACTATTGTTTCATTAAATCCTGATGGATCATTTAATATTACTCTAAATAGTTCAGATATTGGTATTCCTGCAAATAATACTCATATTGTTAATGTCCAGTATAATGGAGATATTAATTATAATGCTTCTGAAATAAAACAAATTGCATTCAATGTTTCTAAAACTATTCCAATTTTGATTGTTAATCCTGTTGTTAATGTTACATTTGGTGATAATGTCATTGTTAATGGTACTTTACTTGGTGTTGGTGGTGTTATCCCAACTAATGCTTCTAAGTTTGATGATTTGGTTTTATTGATTAATGGTAAATTGTATAATGTAACCTTTGTGGGTGATGGTAATTGGTTTGTAGTGTTTAATAGTACTGGTATGGGGTCTGCTGGAACTTATAATTTCAGTGTAATTTATTATGGTGATGATAATTATACTGATACAATTATTATTAGCTCAGTGACAATTGATAAAGCTAGTCCAGTTGTTATTGTTGATTCTGTTAGTTCTGTGATTTATGGTGATGATTTTATTGTTTCTGGTAGAATTGTTAATGTAACTGCTAATGCAACTGGAACTGTGAATGTTACTATTGGTAATTTCACAAGGACAATTTCACTAAATGGATCTGGTGAATGGAACATAACTATAAACATTACTGATGTTGGTAATGTAAGTTATTATAATGTGGTAGTAATTTATTCTGGTGATATTAATTATACTAGTCAAAATAATGTTAGTATGTTTGTGAATCTTACTAAGGCCAATACAAGTGTTATTGTTAATCCAGTTAATAATATAACCTTTGGAAGTAATTTCACTGTTTCTGGCACTGTTACATCAGATTTTGGAACTGTTGTTACTGGTAATGTGAGTGTGATTATTGGTAATCAAACACATACCGGTATTGTTAATGGTGGTTTCTGGAGTGTATCTTTTAACAGTACTGAAGTGGGTGATGCTAACACAACATACAACATTCATGTGACTTATAATGGTGATACCAATCATCTAACTTATCTCAATGATACTCTACTTCTAAATATTAACCCTTTCACACCATCCATAATTGTCAATCCCATAAATAATCTTATTTTTGGCGAAAATATTATTATTAATGGTAGCATTCTTGGAATAACTGGAATCACCCCTCAATTAACTGTTAATATTACTATTGGTAACTACTCAACACTTGCAAATATTAACAATACAGATGGCTTTTGGAATCTAGTGCTTAATAGCACTGCCATAGGATCTGCTGGAACCTATACCGTTAAAGTAAATTACAACGGTAATGTGAATTATACTAACACTAACACTGTTAGTTCTGTTCTTGTTAATCATGCTACTCCAGTTATTGCTGTGAATAATGTAGATAATCAAACTTATGGTAATACTTTTAATGTCACCGGAACTATTACCGGTGTGGGTATTATTCCAACTGGAACTGTTACTATACACTTTAATAATGGTGAAAATATTACTATCAGTTTAGATACTCTTGGTGGTTGGAGTTATACTTTCAATACTACTGATCATAGTTTCTTCACTGATGGTTTGGGATTTTACACTGTTAATGTAACTTACAATGGTGATAATAATTATACTCATGCTCTTAATGATACAATAAGCTTTAATATTTTCCAGACTAGTCCTGTGCTTATTGTTAATCCTGTAAATGATGTTGTTTATGGAAATAATGTTACTGTTACAGGTAATGTTGTTGGTGTGGGAAGTGTTCCGACTGGTAATGTTACAATACACTTTAACAATGGTAATGCTGTGATTGTTGATTTGGATAATACTGGTTACTGGAGTTATACTTTTAAAACTACTAATTCTAGTGCTTTTGATAATGGTGCAGGATCTTACACTGTTAATGTAACTTATGATGGTGATAATAATTATACTCCTGCATTTAATGATAAATTAAGTTTTAGTATTACTCCTGCTCATCCTGAGGTTTTTGTTAGTCGTGTGGGTGATGTTAATTATGGTAAGAGTATTATTGTTAGTGGTAATGTGTCTGGAATTGTGGGCGGTAGTTTTCCAACTGGCTTTGTTACTGTGAAAGTTAGTGGTAAATCTTGGAATGTTCCTCTTGTTAATGGCAAATGGAATATCACAATTAAATCTTCTAGTATTGGTATAGGTGATCATGTTTTAAGTGTGGGTTATAGTGGTAATGTTAATTATACTAATGCTGTTTCTAAGAATTCTAGTTTTAGTGTTTTGGCTGTTGATATTCAAAAGCAAGAGTTTTCTAAAATTATTTCTACTGACAAAGTGGGTAAAAAGATTGTAAAGTATAGTTATCTTATTCGTAACTTTGGGAAATTGACTGGGTCTAAAGTATTTAAGTTTAACATCAATGCTGCTTATAATTTGGTGAGTTTTGTTGGTTCAAATAATGTTAAGTATTCTTTTGATAAGAAGACAAGGATTTTGAAGGTTTTTGTTAATAGTTTGGATTATGATAAGGTTGTGAAAATTAGTTTTAAGATTAAGAGAAAGCTTAATGTTTGGAATGGTCGTGATACTGTAGTTCAAAAACATATTTATAAGAATCGGTATCATTGGCTGGTTTCTAATAGTTATGTTATTAATATTCCTAAGACTTATAGTTTGGTTAAGGTTCGTAAATCTAGAAATACTAATTATGTTTTTGATAAAAAGCAGAATAAGTTTGTTTTTAAGGCTTCTAATCTTAATCTTAAAAAATCTTCAACAGCAGTAGTCTACTCAAAAAAAAAAATAAGTAGGGATGAGTAGGAGTTATTATGCTAAGATATAAACTATAAATTACAATATTATTATAAATTTATGATATTAGTCATATAATAATTATAATTATAATAATTATAAAGATATAATAATTATAAAGCCATGATATTAATTATATAACTATAAAATTATAATTTTTTTATATAAAATAAGAGAAAAGTTTAAATACTTAAAGAGAAATAACAATAAATACTTGTTTTAATTACTTAGTATTATTTAATATTAATTTATTAGACATAAATTCCATTTGGTTTAGTGTCTATTCTTTTGCAGGGATGGTCGAGCGGTCAAAGGCGATAGGTTGAGGGCCTATTGGGTTAGTCCCTTCGCGGGTTCGAATCCCGTTCCCTGCACCATTTTTACAATATTATAAGCTGATTTATTTTTAATAATATTTTTAATAATATTATTTTTGAATTGTTTGTAGTTTTATTTCTATTTGTTGTTTATTTTATTATTAATTTTATTTCATTATTTATTTTATTTCATTATTCATCTTCTTTTGTTGTTTATTGTTTCATTAACATTAAAGTTTCATTTATATAATTAATTCTTTAATCTCTTTAATTATTATTATAAAACTAATAATATTAGATTAAATAAGATTAATTATATATTTAGATATGTTTAAATACAATTATGATGAATATAACTATATTATAAACTATTATTATAAACTATTATTATAAACTATTATTATAAACTATTATTATAAACTATTATTATAAACTATTATTATAAACTATTATTATAAACTATATTATGAACTATATATTATAAACTATTATAAATTAAATTATTATTATAAACCATTACAATTATAATGTGAGTGTTATTATGAAAGCAGTTATTCCAGCAGCAGGTTTAGGAACAAGGTTTTTACCTGCTACTAAAGCTCAACCAAAAGAGATGTTACCAGTATTTGATAAACCAACAATCCAATATGTTATTGAAGAAGCAGTAGCTTCTGGAATTGAAGATATTTTAATAGTCACTGGTAAAGGTAAAAGACCTATTGAAGACCACTTTGATAGATCTTTTGAACTTGAATATCATTTAAAAGAACATAATAAAAATGATTACCTAGAACAAGTTAAAGAAATCTCTGATCTTGCTGATATTTATTATGTAAGACAGAAGACTCAGAAAGGTCTTGGGGATGCTATTTATTGTGCTGAAAAACATGTTGGAGATGAACCTTTTGCTGTAATGCTAGGTGATACCATAACAAAAAGTACCATTCCTTGTACACAACAATTAATTGATGTTTATAAAAAGTTTAATGCTTCTGCAATAGCTGTTGAAAGAGTTCCCTGTGAAAAAGTAGAAAGATATGGTATAATAAAAGGAACTGAAGTTGAAAGTTTATTATATAATATTGAAAAACTTGTTGAAAAGCCAAAAGTTGAAGAAGCACCTTCTAATTTAGCTATTATGGGTAGATATGTTCTAACTCCAGATATTTTTGAACATATTGAGAATACTGAACCTGGTTTTGGTGGAGAAATCCAATTAACTGATGCTTTAGCAAAATTAGATAGTATTTATGGTCAAGTTTTTGAAGGAAAAACCTATGATATTGGTAATAGGATTGAATGGCTAAAAACTTCTATAGAATTTGCTATGGATGATGAAGAAGCTAAAAATGAATTAATAAAATATTTAAAGGATGTTATAGCTTTAAATGATTAATTTTTTGATATAATATAATAATTTTATTAATGTATACTATTAATTACTCTTATATTATTATTAACAACTTTTAATAATGTTAGTAATGCTATTATTGATTATTCTTCAATTATATTCTTAATATTTATTTTTAATAGTATTATTTTTAATATTAATATGGATTATTTATTATATTGTATTTAGTATATTGTTATTAACTTTATTATTATAATTTCAATAGCTATAATTATTTAATATTCTTCCCTTATTCTTGTTTTTTGCTTAATAATATAAAATTTCAGTGATTTAAATGGATTCTAATTTAAAAGAAGAATTTGAAAGAGTTAAAAAAGAATTATCTAAAACAAAAACTGAATTAGAATTAGTTGAAAATAAATTAGAATATTGTCAGAATCGTTTATTAGACATTAGAAATGAGAAAGACAATCTTAAAAAAGAAATCATCAAATATGAAACTATTGATATTGAAAAAAAATTAAATGATTCTCAAAAATTATCTGATGAATTTTTAAAGCAAAAACATAGATTAGAAATTACAAAAGAACTTTTAGATGATTCAAGAGAAGAAATACTTCTTTTAAAAGAAATTATCAATGATTTTAAAAATCTAAGTTCATTTGATTTTATTAGAAGTAATTATCCTAATAATCTTGATGAATATTTTATAAAATATGAAAAATATGCCAAATATAAAAATAAGGAGCATATTAAATATAAAAGATAATTAAAAGAGTATATAATTAAACTATGATAACTATAATAAATTACAATATACAGTATATTACATAATTATTATACTACAGTATATTATAAATTATTATATTACAAAATATTTACATAGTATTATTATACAATATATTAAAAATATTATATTAGGAAATTATATTAAGAAATATTATATTAAGAAATATAATATTAGAAATAGTATATTAAGAAATACTATATTTAATACTATATTAATAAATAGTATATTAGAAAATATTTACATAATATTATATTAAATAATTAATTACACAATATACTAGATATAATAATGATATAATGCTTATAATAGGTAAATAAACATAGAATCATAAGTATAAAAGTAATGAGGAGTTTATATGGAGACACAAAGAATATTAATTACTGGTGGGGCAGGTTTTATTGGAACTAACTTATGTAATGAATTAAGAAACAGAGGTCACGAAGTTTTAGCTTGCGACCTTTTACATAAACCAAGGGATAATTATATTCGTGCTGATGTTGGTAAGTATCGTCAGATTGAACGTGTCTTTGAGGAAAATGATGACTTTGATTTTGTTTATCATTTAGCTGCCGAGTATGGTAGATGGAATGGTGAAGGTTACTATGAAAACTTATGGGAAACTAATGTTATAGGAACCAAACACATGATTCGCCTACAAGAAAAACTTGGTTTTAAGATGATATTCTTTTCTTCTGCTGAAGTTTATGGTGATTATGATGGAGTTATGGGTGAAGATGTAATGATCAACAATCCTATAAAGGATACTTATCAAATGAATGATTATGCAATTACTAAATGGGCTGGAGAATTAATGTGTATGAATTCAGCTACAATGTTTGAAACTGAAACTGTTAGAGTTCGCCCTGTAAATTGTTATGGTCCTCATGAAGAATATTCTCCATATAAAGGATTCATTCCAATTTTTATTTATAAAGCTCTTCACAATCAAGGTTATGATGTTTATGAAGGACATAAACGTATTATTGATTATGTTGGAGATACTGCAAATACCTTTGCTAATATTGTAGATAATTTCATTCCTGGTGAAGTATATAATGTTGGAAGTAAGCAAGAATGGGAAAAAGATATTAGAGAATATTCTGATATTGTTCTTAATGCAGTAGGTATAGATGACTCTCTTGTAACTTATCATGAAGCTGAACCTTTCACTACAAAAGTAAAAACTATTGATTTTTCAAAAGCTATTCGTGATTTAAAACATGAACCTAAGGTTTCTCCTGAAGAAGGAATTGAAAAAACTGTTGAATGGATGAAAGAATTTTATAATATTGATTAGTTTTTAAAATAAGGTAATAAAATGAGTAAAATTGTAGCTATTATCCCTGCATTCAATGAAGAAGTTGCTTTAGGAAGTGTTATCTTAAGAACTTTACAATATGTGGATAAGGTTATTGTTGTTAATGATGGAAGTTCTGATAAAACTGAAGATGTGGCTAAATTAGCTGGTGCTGAAGTTATTTCTCACTCTAGTAATTTAGGAAAAGGTCAAGGATTAAAGTCAGGATTTAATTTTGTTCATGCATTCAACGAGAATAATAATTATGATGAATTTTTTAGTATAATAGTTACAATTGATGGTGATGGTCAAAATAACCCTGATGAAATTCCACAACTTGTTGCACCTATAATTTCAGGTGAAGCTGATTTTGTTAATGGTAGTAGATATTTAGAAGGTTCAAAAGAAGATGATACTCCTGGGTATAGGCGTGTAGGTCAAAAAGTTTTAGATAAAGCTACTAATATATCTTCAGGATTAAATATCACTGATTCTCAAAGTGGTTTCAGAGCATTTTCAAAAAAAACTATTCCTTTTTTTAAGCTTAATGATTCTGGTTTTGGAATTGAAAGTGAAATGCTTTCTGATGCTGCTGAAGCTGGAATCAAAGTTGTTGAAGTTCCAATAACTGTCCGATATGATTTAGATGGGTCTACTGAAAATCCTATTACTCATGGAGTTGGTGTTCTTTTAAAAATAATTAAGGATATGGAACTTAGAAGACCTCTTATTTACTTTACATTACCAGGGTTTATAATTTTCTTAATAGGAATCATTAGTGGTATATGGTTTTTAAATGATTATTTAAATGGTACAAGTATTAACTTTGGCCCTACTGTTATAGCTATAATGTTAATAATAGTAGGATTATTTTTAATGTTAAATGGAATTCTTTTAGATTCTATTAGAAAATTAATTAATAGAAAATTATAATGCATTAAGATTAATATATATTAATATAACTGCATTTAATATAACTATATTTAATATAACTGTATTTAATAGAACTTTATTTAATAGAATTTTATTTAATATAACTGTATTTAATATGATTATATTTAATATAACTATATTTAGTTCAATAAAACTATATTAGTATTAAATTTAAAATTCTTCTAATTCTTCTTCTATTGTATCCCAAAATTCACATGCCCAACTGGCTTCTCCATCAATAATCATATCTAAAAGTCTTAATTGACCATTAGCTAATCTAAATAATCGATAATCAGTTTGTTGTTTTTTCTTTTTTCCTTGTTCTTTATTACAATCTAAATATAATCCTTCTGAATAATCTTCTTCAAAATCACCAGATTTTACAAAATCTCCAACTAATGAATATCCATTAGAAACACTTTTATCTAATTTTTCAATGGTTTTAAGCCAGCCACCTTCACTTCTAAATTTCATTCCAGGATCAATATTTGTTATCTCTTTTTGCCAGTTTAATATCATATAAAACCCTCTTAAACTTTTTTAAATTTTAAATTCTTAAACCTTAGAATTTTAAACTATTAAATTTCTAAAGTTTAATAGAATTATAACTATTTATTATATTAAAAATTATGAACATAAAATAGATTATACTATTTTATTACATAATTATTCATGTTTATCCATTTCATAACTATTTATCCTAATAAAGATATAATTAAAGAAATATTATTAAATATTATTAAAATACTATTAAAATATTATTAAAGTATTATTTCATTTTGTGGAAAATATCTTTATCTTATGATTTATAGTTATTTACAGAAATATAAGGAATTACCAATTTTTTCAATAAGGGTCGTAACTTATTGAAAAATATAGTATATAAAATAGAATATAAATGGATAATCCTAGAGCATATGATAAGTATTCTTTCATAATATTCTTTAAATTAATTCTTTAAATTAATTTTTTCAATTAATTTTCTTTAATTAATTTTTATTTAAAATATCAACAATAATAGATAATTTTAATACTATGATTATTTATTATAATAATATTTATACTAGATATTAACAAAAATAATATTATAGTATATTAAATATAATTATTATAGCAAAAAATATATAATGATATTATGATTAATAATATTATATGGTAATTACATTAATGTTAAATAATTAGATAATTTTTTTATTAGATAATTTTTTATAAAATAATATAATATTTCAATTGTAATTTTATTTAGATAAATTTATTTTTGCTTTATTAGATAATTTTATTTAGATAATATTGCTATCATTTTATATTGAATATTATTTATAATAGTTACAATGATTTTATTTCAATTTTAATAAATTATAAACATTCGTGATTTAATGAAGATACTTGATAAATTTAATATAATTCCAAACAATCCTAAACTTTTCAATATGGCTTTTATGCATAAATCTTATGGTGTAAAACATAATATTAGCTATGACTATGAAAGGTTAGAGTTTTTAGGGGATGCTGTACTTAGTATGATTGTTTCAGATTACTTATACAAAAAATATAAAAACATTGGAGAGGGGGACTTAACTAAATTAAGGTCTAATTATGTTTGTGAAACTGCATTAGCTAACTATTCTCATGAATTAGGCCTAACAAATATGATAAAATTAGAACTTGATGATAATAAAGTTAGTATAAATGAAATCTTTTCAATTAGTGCTGATGTTTTTGAATCTCTTCTTGGTGCAATTTATTTAGATCAAGGTATAGAAAAAACTAGAGAGTTTCTTTCACAAACTGTTTTTCCTGCTATTGATGAAGAAATAATATTTTTTACTGATTTTAAATCTAAAATTAAAGAGTATGGCGATGCTAATGAGCTTAATGTAGAATATAAACTAATCGAAGAATATGGTGCTCCTCATGATAAAACTTTTGTTATAGGAATATTAGTTGATAATGAGGAAATCGGAGTAGGAACTGGTAAAAGTAAAAAAGAAGCTGAACAAATTGCTGCACAAAAAGCTATTGAAAAACTAGAAATTTAATAATGTTATTAATAATATTATAATCCTAAATTAACAATATTATAATTAGAATGTTTAATTAATAATATTATTATTAAAGATATATATTAAGCAATTAACATTAAAATATAGCTAAAAATATTATTATTAAAAGTATTTTAATGTTAAGAGTATTATAATTAAAAATATAGTTAAAATTATTATAATTAGAAATAAAAATTAATTAAATTAGAAATTAATTAAATTTATTGAAGAATAAATTTTTTAGATTTAAAGTATTAAAATATAAAATTAATTGTTTTTGGATCTATAGTCTTCAATAGCTTTTTGAAGAGCATCTGCAGCTAGATTAGAACAATGCATTTTAACTTTTGGAAGACCATCAAGAGAATCAGCTACATCATCTCTACTAATAGCATATGCTTCATCAACTGTTTTTCCTTTAGCTAATTCAGTTATCATACTACTTGTAGCTATAGCTGCACCACAACCAAATGTTTTAAATTTTATATCATCAATTTTATCATCTTTTACTTTAATATAAATGGTCATCATATCTCCACAAGTAGGGTTTCCTACAGTTCCTTCTCCATCAGGATTTTCAATTTCCCCTACATTCCTAGGATTAGTAAAATGATCCATAACTTTTTCTGAGTACATTTTTTCACCTTAAAAATTTTCTATTTGATAATATATATTTGATAATATAATATCTTATTTGATAGTATTAATTGTTTATATTTATTTTTTAATGTTTATAAGATTTTACTTTTAAGAGATGATTAATATCTAATTATATGAAGTATATTAATCGATATCACATCTTTTTGTATTATTTTTCAATAAAGACTCTTCTTTCTCCCAGATTGAAGACATACTTCTAAGTTTTTCAACAATTGGGGGTATTTCTTTAATAACAGTATTAACTTCTTCTTCTGTATTTTCAGGACCAATTGTTAATCTTAAAGACCCGTGTGAATCAACATCTTCTAAACCTATAGCTTTTAAAACATGGGAAGCAGTAAGTTTTTTAGATGAACACGCAGATCCAGTTGAACCGTCTATTCCTTTTGCATCAAGCATAAGTACTAATGATTCACCTTCAATTCCTGTGAATCTGAAATTTACATTTCCTGGAAGCCTTTTTTCAATATCTCCGTTTATATAAGACTTTTCAACAGAATTTAATATTCCATCAATTAGCTTATTTCTAAGGTTTGTTATATAAGGAATATTTTCATCTAACTCTTCTTTTGCTAGTCTACAAGCTTCACCTAAACCAACGATTCCTGCAACATTTTCAGTACCTGGAGATAAATCTTTTTCTTGACCTCCTCCATATAGAATAGGTTCTAATCTAGTTCTTTTCCTTATGTATAATGCTCCGACTCCTTTTGGTCCATATATTTTGTGTGATGATATAGATAATAAATCAACATTTAATTCATTTACATCTACGGGGATTTTTCCAACACTTTGAACAGCATCACTGTGGAATTTAATATTATTTTCTTTAGCTATTTTTCCAATTTCTGCTATAGGTTGAATAGTTCCAATTTCATTGTTAGCATGCATAATTGTTATTAGTATAGTTTCTTCTTTTATAGCTGATTTTAAATCTTCTACTTTAACAATTCCTTCTTCATAAACTGGAAGATAAGTAACTTCAAACCCTTTTTTTTCAAGTGCAGAACAAGTTTCCATTACTGCAGGATGTTCGATAGCTGAGGTTATAATATGGTTTCCTTTCCCAGCATTATTTAATTTATAAGCAATTCCTTGGATAGCAATATTGTCAGATTCAGTTCCACCACTTGTAAATATTATTTCATCATTATTTGCACCAATTAGCTACATTTTCTCTAGCTTCTTCCATTCCTGCTTTTGCTTCTCTTCCAAGAGAATAGAACGTAGATGCATTTCCAAAAGATTTTGTAAAATAGGGTTCCATAACTTCAAATACTTCTTTTCTCACAGGTGCTGTGGCTGAATGATCCATATATATCATAATATCGCTCCTTTGATTAGTTTACTATACAATATTTTTTATTATATAATTTTATTATATAATATTTTTATTATTTATTTAAATATTAAATTTTAGGTTATTTTTTATCATTATATATAAAAATTAATCAGTAATATATCAATAGTTATTATCTTTTTCTTTTATATTAAAACTATTGAAAATTTAATAATAATATTTATTTTTAAATATACTTTTAATATACTTTTAATATACTTTTAATATATTTTTAATATATTTTTAAATAGACTTTTTTAAATATACTTTTAAATATATTTTTATTATTCTTATTATTCTCATTATTCTAAAAAAAACTTTATATTTATTATTTTATATTTTATTAGATATATTAGCATTGAATGTATTTTTATTAGAGATATATTAATATTTGTTAGTATTGAAATATTTGTTAGTATTGAATGTATTTTTATTAGAAATATTATTATTAAAGATATATTTATTAAAAATATTTTTATTAGAGATATTTATAGCTTTAATATGATTTTTTAACTTATTATTATTAATTAACTTGATTAATATAGTTTAACTGGTTAATATACTTATAATTTTATAAAAACAATTTTCGTATATATAATTTAAGATAATTTAAGAATTTAAAATATATGAAGATAAAAAGAATATTAATAATTATATAATATATAGGTCTTTTTAATATTATTCAATATTAGAGATATTATTGATATTAGAAAATAAAATATACAGACCTATATACAGCCTATAAAATAGATAGACTTATAAAATCTGACCTTTATTTATAATACATCAGAATATTCTTTATAAATATCTTCAAATACCCAATCCATTGAAAGATATCTTTCACCAGTATCAGGTAATATTACTACTATTCTTTTTCCTTTATTCTCCTCTTTTTTAGCTAATTGAATTCCTGCATATGCTGCAGCTCCTGATGAAATTCCTACAAGAATTCCTTCTTTTGCAGCTAAGCTTAGCATGGTTTTTGAAGCATCTTCATCTTTTACTCGAATAATTTCATCAATTAACTCACTTTGATATATGTCTGGTACAAATCCTGCTCCTATTCCTTGTATTTTATGAGGTCCTGGATTTTCTCCAGATAGTACTGGTGAAGATGCAGGTTCAACTGCAACTATTTTAACATCAGGATTTTTATCACTTTCTTTTAATTTTTTACCTACTCCAGTTATTGTACCTCCAGTACCTACACCACCTACAACAATATCAACATTTCCATCAGTATCATTCCAAATTTCTTCAGCTGTAGTACTATAGTGTGTTTCAACATTCACTGGATTTGAAAATTGACGAACTGAAAAACTATTATCAATCTCTTCTAACAATTCATCAGCTTTTGCTATTGCACCATTCATTCCATTTGCTCCAGGAGTCAATACAATTTCTGCTCCAAAGATAGCTAATAACTTTCTTCTTTCAATTGACATTGTATCTGGCATAGTTAAAATAAGTCTATAACCTCTACTAGCTGCAACAAAAGCAAGTCCAATACCAGTATTTCCACTAGTTGGTTCGATAAGTACTGTGCCTTTATCTATTAAACCTTCTTCTTCAGCTTTGTCAATCATTCCAACAGAAATTCTATCTTTTACACTGCTAAGTGGGTTAAAAGACTCTAATTTACCTACTAACTCTGCTTTTAAATCAGGGTCTTGATTATTTATTTTTAGTAATGGTGTATTTCCTACTAACTCAGATACATTGTTTGCAATTTTTTTACTAGTCATTTTTTTCATCTCAATATATTTCTTTTTTTTAATCTATGATTATCTTATGATTTTAAAATAAATTATTCTTAATCTTTTGAAATAGTTATTTTTAGTCTTTGATATTGATTCTTCTTAATTTTAAAATTGATTCCTCTTAATCTTCGATATTGATTCCTATTTCATTTAATTTATCTCTAATTTCATCAGATAATTGATAATTTTTAGATTCTCTTAATTTTTCTCTAGTGTTTATTATAATTTCTAATAACTCAGAAGATTTATCTTCTTCAACTTCCTCTTTTTTATCAAATAAATCAAGCCTAAATACAGAATTAAAATCTTTTAAAAGAGATAAAGATTCTTGAATAAATTTATAATCAGCTATACCAAGTTCTTTAGCTTCTTTTTCATTTATTATTTTAATATTGTTATTAATAATTTTTGTAAAGCTTAAAATTGTAGCTAATGCTTTTGGAGTGTTAAAATCATCATCCATGTTTTTTAAAAATTCCTCTTTAGCTAAATTAACTTTATCTAAATTATCATTATCTAAATTATCTTTATCTAAGTTATTTTTATCTAAACTATCTTTATCTAAGTTATTATCTAAATTATTTTTAGAATTTTTAGACTCTATTTCATTTGTTTCATTAAGAATTTTAATAGAAGAAAATTCTTCTAATTTTATTGAAGTATCTTTTAAATTCTCTATTGTTTTATTCAATCTATCAAGATTTTTTGAGGCTTGTTCTAATGATTTTGAAGAAAAGTCAATAGGACTTCTATAGTGGGTTGATAGTACGAAAAGCCTATATGCCATAGGATCCCATTTTTCAAGTAAATCTCTAATTGTTATAAAGTTTCCAAGGGATTTTGACATCTTAACACCATCAACATTTAAAAATCCTGTATGCATCCAATATTTTACTAGTGGCTCTTTTCCAGAAATTGCTTCCATCTGTGCTATTTCTGCATCGTGATGTGGGAATATTAAATCAAGACCTCCACCATGAATATCATATTGAGGACCAAAGTATTTTTCAGTTATTGCAGTATCTTCAATATGCCAACCAGGCCTACCATTTCCCCATTTAGATTCATAGTATGGATTTTCATTGGTTTTTTTCCATAAAGCAAAGTCTTTAGGATCTTTTTTTGTTGAATCAACATTTATTCTATGAGAATCAAGCTTTTCTAAATCTCTATTAGAAAGTTTTCCAAAATCTTTAAATTTTGAAGTTTCGAAATAAACTCCAGTTTCAGTTTCATAAGCAAATCCTTTATCAATTAATACTTGAATTTGATTGAAAATCTCATTCATGTGATATGTAGCTCTAGGATAAAGATTTACAGAATCAGCATTAAGCTTTTCCATATCTTCTTTAAACCTTTTTTCGTAATATATAGCTAAATCTGCAGGGTCAGTATTATTCTCTTTAGCTCGCATGATAATTTTATCATCAATGTCAGTAATATTTTCTATATAAAATACTGAGTATCCAATAAATTCTAAATAGGATTTTATCATATCAAAGGCTATATATGTTCGACCATGCCCTATATGAGCATCATCATAAACTGTAGGGCCACAAACAAAGAGATTAATGTTTTTGTTATATCTTTTTTTTTCAAAGAACTCTTTTTCCCGCTTCATTGTATTATATATTAACATTTTTTACCTCTTTGATTTTATATATTATTTCTATTAGTTAATATTTGCTATTAAATATATTTTTAATATTCTATTAAACCACACCAAATGCTTAAATAAAATGAAAATATAATTAATAGTTTATATTACAATTGTTATATTAATAATTATACTATATAAATGTTGATAATTATAGTATTTGGATGTAGATTATACAAGAGGTATAATATAATAACATAAAATACAACATAACAAAAATATATAATATAACAATTGTTATATTTGTTATCATTATATATAAATGTAATTATTTCTGAATATTGTTAAAATAAATAATATATTAAATATTAATAGTAATATCAATACTAATATTAATAGTAATACTAATATCAGTACTAATCTTAATATTAATCTTAATAATAATACTATTAATATTAATAGTAATACTAATATCAGTACTAATCTTAATAGTAATATTAATATCGATATTAATCTTAATAATAATACTAATAATATTAATAACAATGCTAATAGTAAAACTAATAATTATACTAATGTCATTAATAATAATATTAATAATACAAATAATAACCAATAATAATCAATAATAACTAATAATAACTAATAATAACAAAAAAAAGGATAATAAAAATAAGGATAAGGAAAAAAAATAATAAAAATGAAGGATAAAAAAATAATAAGAAAGAAAAGAAATATAGTAAAAAAAATAATAGTTATAAAAAACATAATATATACTAATAATATTTTGTATAAAATGTTAAATGGTGAAATTATGGGAGAAGATAGTGTTGAAACTATTGATGAATATATATCAAATTTTCCTGAAAATATTCAGAAAATCTTAGAAAAGATTAGAAAAACAATAAAAGAAGTTGCACCTGAGGCTACTGAAAAAATAAGTTGGGGAATACCTACTTTTTACTTAAACAAAAATTTAGTTCATTTTGCAGCCTATAAAAAACATATTGGATTTTATCCAAACCCAAATGGAATTGAAAACTTTAAAGAGGATCTTTCAAAGTACAAAACATCTAAAGGCACTGTCCAATTCCAATATAATGAACCTATACCCTATGATTTAATAAGAAAAATCGTGGAATTTAGAGTTCAAGAAAACAAAAAAGAAAAAGAAAACAATATTTCATAATGTAATATTTTATATAATTTTATATAATAATATAAATCTTAGTGGATATTTTTTATCATTAACTTATCTAACCAAAACATTTATAAGTAAAATATAACAATAGTTATATTACACTGTTATATTAAGAAAAAACATTATATACATAAGCAGAAAATCAATATTAAATATTATTAAATATTTATTAAAGTATTAAACAATCTATAAACTGAAAATATAATATATGAAAATATAATATTAAATGATATTAAATAATATTGATTTAGGATAAATAATATTGATTTATAATAGTAATATTAGATTAGAATGTATAATAATTTTCTTAATACTGATAATAATTGAATTCTATATTAAATTTTAATTTTCATTAATTAGAAACAATATATTTAATATCTCTAAATAGGATATAAAAATATAAAATATACAAAAATAGTAGATTAATTAGATATCTATCTCAATTAATAGCTAAATAAGTATTATATTGATAATCCTATTTTATGTCAAGCTTATCTAGTTAAATAACAGTTATAGTAAAAATATTAAAACTAGTATATAATAAAAACTAGTATATAATATATATTAAACTTATATTAATATAGATATATTAATATAGATTATATATTTAAACTTATTAATATAGATTAATATTAAAGATAGATTAATGTTAAAATAGATTTAAATTTAATAACATTAAAATTCTCAAAATTAAAGGTGTTTTTAAAATGACTGACAATAATAACAAAAAATATGGAAACAGGACTAATGAATTACATGCTGGACAAGAAGAACCAGATCCGGTAACTGGTGCAAGAGCTGTGCCTATATATCAAACAACCTCGTATGTTTTTAATGATACAGATCATGCAGCAAATCTTTTTGCACTTCAAGAATTTGGACAGATTTATTCAAGATTAACAAATCCAACTAACGATGTTCTTGAACAAAGAGTTGCAGCTATTGAAGGAGGGATCGCAGGTTTATCCTTTTCATCAGGTGCTGCTGCAATAACAACTTCAATATTAAACCTATCTAGTGTAGGTGAAAATATTGTATCTGGTGACAACCTTTATGGTGGTACTTACTCTTTATTCAACAATACTTTCCCTAACTTTGGGCGTGAAGTTAAATTTGTGGATTCTCAAGATTTAGATGCTTATGCAAATGCTATAGATTCAAATACTAAGGCATTGTTTGCTGAATCACTAGGAAACCCTAAATTGGATATTCCTGACTTTGAAGGATTAGCTAAAATAGCTCATGAAAATGATATTCCTTTAATTGTTGATAATACTGCTGCTGTTGGACTTGTAAAACCAATAGAATATGGTGCAGATATTGTTGTTGACTCTGCAACTAAATTCCTTGGTGGTCATGGTACTACTCTTGGAGGGTTAATTATTACTGGTGGTGAATTTGATTGGACTAATGGAAAATTCCCAGAATTTACAACACCAGATCCTGCTTATAATGGTTTAGTATATACTGAAGCATTTGGTGAATTAGCTTATATTATAAAAGCTAGGGGAAACTTCCTTAGAGATGTTGGACCAACATTAAGTCCATTTAATGCATTCTTGTTATTGCAAGGAACTGAAACTTTATCTTTAAGAGTAAAACAACACAGTGAAAACGCTTTTGAAGTAGCTAAATTCTTAAAAGGTCATGATGCTGTTTCTTGGGTAACTTATCCTGGACTTGAGGACGATCCATCTCATAAAAATGCTAAAAAATATTTAAAAGGAGGATTCGGTGCTTTAGTTGGTTTTGGTATTAAAGGTGGAATTGAAGAAGGTAAAAAGTTCATAAATAGTGTTGAATTATTATCTCACTTAGCTAATATTGGAGATTCTAAATCTTTAGTTATACATCCAGCTTCAACTACTCATTCTCAATTAAGCCCAGAAGAACAATTAACCACTGGTGTTACTCCTGATTCTATTAGATTATCTGTTGGAGTGGAAGATGTTGAAGATATTATAGCTGATATTGATCAAGCATTAAATAAAGCTATTAATTAATTCAATAGTTAAATGTTAAATTATTAAATAAATTTACTTTAAATAAACTTCTATTAGCTAAAAAATATTAGCTAATAAGTTTTATATTAATTTAATTTATTTTTTAACTTTTTTTCTAATTTTTTATTTTTAATTCTTACTTTTTTATCAAAATATTTATTAATCAAAATTTACTAATATAATAAATATTACTATAGTTATATTTTTATCATGATTTTTATATTAAAATGTAATGCTTATTTCTTAAGTTCAATATTTATCTAAGTTTAATACTTAAATTTAATATTTAAATTAAATATTTAAATTGAATATTTAAGTCTAATTATTTACATCTAATATTTAAATTTAATATTTATTCTTATTTATTAAGATTATTTTTATTCTTAATATCAAGATTCTAACTTAAATTATAACTATTGTAATATTATATAATATTAAATGTATTTAATTAACAATTAAAATAAATTATAGGTTATATTAAAAAATAATATTAAATTATATATAATTAAAATAAAATATAATTAAAATAAATATATTAAAATGAAAAATATAATATTAAAATAAAAGGTATATTAAAATAAAATATAATATATTAAATAATATATTAAAATGTGTAATAAAATAAACTGTAATAAAATAAAATCTATTAGAAAAAATATCTATTAGAAAAATTAATATTAATGAAAAATATAATATATGTTGTTACTATGAAAAAAGAGTCTGTTGGTTCTGTTGAAACTAAATTTTTCAACATGGATAAAGATTTAAAATTAGAATCAGGAAAGATTCTCAAAGATGTTACTATAGCTTATGAAACCTATGGTAAATTAAATAAGGAAAAAAATAATGCTATTTTAGTTTGCCATGCATTGTCTGGTGATGCACATGCTGCAGGTTGGCATTATGAAGATAAAAAACCTGGCTGGTGGGAAATATTAATAGGTCCTGGAAAAGCACTTGATAGTGAAAAATACTTTATTATTTCCTCTAATATTCTTGGAGGTTGCAGTGGATCAACTGGACCATCTTCTATAAACCCAGCTACAAGTAAAACATATAATCTAGATTTTCCAGTTATCACTATTAAAGACATGGTCAAAGCTCAGAAGAAACTTGTAGAAAACTTAAATATCGATAAACTATTAGCTGTTGTCGGTGGATCTATGGGTGGAATGCAAGTTTTACAATGGATTGTTTCTTATCCTGATATGGTTAAAAAAGCTATCCCTATAGCAACTACAGCTCACTCTTCACCTCAACAAATAGCTTTCAATGAAGTAGGGCGTCAAGCAATAATTACAGATTCTCATTGGAATAATGGGGATTATTATGACAAAGAAATTGGTCCAAGAAATGGTCTTGCTTTAGCTAGGATGATAGCCCATATTACTTATCTTAGTGATGAATCCATGTATGAAAAATTTGGAAGAGATCTTAAAGATAAAAAAGAAGTTAGCTATGATTTTTCTATGGATTTCCAGGTTGAGAGCTATCTTCACTATCAAGGAGATGCATTTGTTAAGCGTTTTGATGCTAATTCTTATCTTTATATAACTAAAGCTATAGATTATTTTGATCTTTCAAGTAATGGCTCATTAATTGAAGGTTTTAAGAATATTAAATCTAAGGTTCAAGTAATAGCTATTGATTCTGATTGGCTTTATCCTCCAGATCAATCTAAAGATATTTTAATGGCTTTGAATGCTAATAGTGTTGATGTTAGCTATGCTGAATTAAAATCTACATATGGTCATGATGCATT
The DNA here is from genome assembly GCF_002072215.1 of Methanobrevibacter arboriphilus JCM 13429 = DSM 1125. NCBI lineage: Archaea > Methanobacteriati > Methanobacteriota > Methanobacteria > Methanobacteriales > Methanobacteriaceae > Methanobrevibacter > Methanobrevibacter arboriphilus. The sequence continues at coordinate 15,412 of NZ_JXMW01000031.1, read as the reverse complement.
TCTTTTAGAAGGAGGGCAACTTAACTATGTTGTGGCTAATTTTTTAACTAATACATTAGCAGAAGATCTTATGGATGAGAATGTTTCAACCATTAAAAAGGATATGGAACTTAAAGATGTTGCAATGCTCATGATGTCTGATTATGTAACTCATCTCCCTGTTGTTAATGAAGATAATAGGTTACTTGGAATTGTTACAGCATGGGATTTGTCTAAATCTATAGCTCTTAATTGTAGTAGTCTCGATGAAATAATGACAAAGAATGTAATTACTTGTAAATCTGATGAAACTATAGACTCAATTTCAAGGAAAATGAGAGAGAATGATATTTCTTGTTTGCCTGTAGTTGATGATGATTTTAAAATAGAAGGAATTATTACAACTGATCAAATTAGCCATTTATTAAGTGATTAATTATATTTAATTTATGATATAGTAACAACTTTTGTATTAATAGTTTATATATCAATATATTAGATATATTAATATATTATATATTAATATATATTTAGATTTCATGGCTATGATTTAATCATATAATTATATTTTAATGATATTGCTTTTAATAAACACTATTAATAAAATTATATTATATATGGAACAGTATAAAGAGAATTATATTATAATGAGATAATTTTAATATAGATACTTCTAATATAGATACTTCTAGTATTTATTAAATTATTTTAATGTTAATTACTTAATATTAATAATTCATTTACTAGTAATATATTTTTACTAGTTTGTATGGTTTATATAATATTTATAAATTATTATAAATTGATTATTATGTTTAAAAGAATTAAAGAAGATTTATTAATGGTGCATATTAGAGATCCTGCAGCAAGAAGCTCATTTGAAATTTTCTTCTGCTATTCTGGAGTACATGCTATTTGGTATCACTTAATTTCTCATTATTTATGGAATCATGATCATTATTTTTCAGCAAGACTTATTGCATCTATAAATAGATTTTTTACAGGTATTGAAATTCATCCAGCTGCTAAAGTTGGTCGTAGGGTTTTTATTGATCATGGAATGGGTGTAGTTATTGGTGAAACTGCAGAAATAGGGGACGATGTTTTAATGTATCAAGGTGTTGTGCTTGGTGGAACAAGTACAGTTAAAGAAAAAAGACATCCTACTGTTGGTAATGGTGTTGTTATTGGATCAGGTGCACTTGTAATTGGTAATATATATCTTGGTAATGGTTCAAAGATTGGAGCAGGTTCTGTTGTTTTAAAAGATGTTCCTATGGGCTCAACTGTTGTAGGTGTTCCAGGAAGAGTTGTTCATGAAAAAAGAAAATGTGCAATGGATCAAGAACATCAAAAACTCCCTGATCCAGTTGAAGAAAAATTAGAAAAGCTTGTTGAAAGACAAGAATACTTAGAAAAAGAAATTGAATCCCTTAAAAAAAATAAATAAGAATGATTTACAAACAAGTACTTTTTATATATATTTTTATAATAATTAAAAAGAAGTATTATAATAAATTGGATAATTATAATAAATTAGATAATAATTATTAGAAAATAATTATTAAGTAATAATTAAAAGATTAAATTGGATAATATAATAAATTTGATATTAATTAAAAAATCATTGGAAAAGAGTTGTTAAAAAATGAAACCTCCATGTGAAATTGTTGTATGGTATTTAATACCTGGGATAAGATCTGTTTTAGCTAAAGAGCTTTTTAGTTTAGGAATGAAACAAAAAGAAATTTCTGCAGTTTTAGATATTACACAGCCTGCTGTTTCTCAATATCTTAGTGATAAAAGAGGAAATGAGGTAGGTTTTTGTGATGAAATTTTAGAAATGATAAAAAATTTAGCTTATGATTTAAAAAATGAAAAAGTTGATAAAAGAGAGTTAATCCCAAGAATGTGTGAAATTTGTAGAAAAACAAAAGCTGAAGATATATTGTGTATGTTACATAAAGAGAAAGATGTAGTACCTGAAGGTTGCAAAGCTTGCTTAGGTAGTAATGCCAATAATAATGAGATAATCGATAAAAAAGGAAGGATTTCTACTGAAATCTGTAAAGCTTGTTCTGATGATCCTGCTGATTATGTTCCTTTTTATGATATCTAATTAAACACTTTTAAATTTAATATAATTATTTAATATAGTTATTTAATATTGTATTTACTGTAGTTATTTACTATGTTTATTTGCTATGGTTATTTAATATAATTTTATATTGCTTTAATTATTTTATATTACATTAATACAATTTTATATTACTTGATACCATTTTATATTTACTATTTTATATTATTTTAATATAATTAGTGAATATGATAATTATTTTATATGGGAAATATTGATACAATGACTAGAATAGTTGGATTACAAGGATTATTTAATGGAAATATTTTACATCTCATGCTAAAATCACTAAAATCCAATTTTAAATCTTTTAAAAAAGATGATATTTCTGGAATATTTCTTTTGTCAGATAATAGCTATATTTATAATGATAAATTCTGTAATATTTCTTCTAAAGATGATTATAATTTAGGAATTGGTTCTAATTATTCTGATAGGTTTAAAATTAATGAATCGCAACCTATTCGTTATAAAAACATTGTTTTAGCTTTTGATGGAATAATTTATAATATAAATGAATTGAATAATTTATTGGATAGTAATATTAATAATAACTATATTAACCATATTAATAACATTAATAATAATTATACTAATATTTCATTTACAAAAGACCATCTAAATGAGAATGAAAATAAAAATTTAAATCAAGGGCTTTTATTATCTAAAATAATATATAAATTCCTTCAAGAACACTCAAATCTAAAAGAAGCAATTATTAAATCTATTAAAATTATTGATGGAGAATATAGTTTCGCTGTATTTGATGGTGAAAATTTAGGTATTGTTCGAGATAGTATAGGTATTAAACCATTATATTACCATATCAACAATAATTCATTTAATTCTTTTAGCTCTGAAAAAAAAGCATTATGGAAAATTGGTATTAAAGATTCAGAAATTAAATCATTAAAACCAGGTTATATTCTATATAATTGGGATTTAATCCCTCCAAAAAATAATCCATGGGATATTGATTATAATCTTTATAATGGTAATAAAGATAATTATTATAACAAAAACAACCATTATAACAAAAATAATAATAATAATAATAATTATAATAACAATACAAATCATTATAACAAAAATAATGATTTTAATGTAAAAAATCATTTAAATCAAATTAATATATCAAAAAATCAAGATAACAAATTAAAGTATCTTGATATTAATAAAATGAGTTATGATGAGATAAAATATTCTTTAATAAATCTACTCACTGATTCAACTTATAAAAGGATCTTAAACACAGATAAAGTTGGATTAATATTTTCTGGAGGAGTTGATAGTACAATATTAGCTACTTTACTTAAAAATATTTCAGATGATATATCTGTTAACCTCTATACTGTTGGAGTTGAAAGCTCTGAAGATTTGAAATATGCTAAAAAGGTTGCTAAAAGTTTAGATTTTCCTATTAAAACAACAATTATTGATGAAACTCTTGTTAGAGAAAGTTTAAATCCTGTTTTAGATGCTATTGAAGAGCCTAACCTTATGAAAATTGGAGTGGGAATGACATTATATCTAGCTACAAAAATGGCTTCTAATGATGGAATATCAGTTACTTTAGCAGGTCAAGGTGCAGATGAATTATTTGGTGGATATTACAAATATTTAACAACTTTTAAAGAAAAAGGCCCTGAATTTGCTCAAGAAAGCATGATTCATGATATTGAATATGGTTATGATGTTAACTTTGAAAGAGATGATAAGATAGCTACTTTTAATGGTGTTGATCTTAGAGTTCCTTATCTAGATGAAAAATTAGTTAACTTTGCTCTTAAAATCCCAATTAAGTATAAAATTAATTCTGATGAAGATTTACTTAGAAAAAGAATTTTAAGAGATATAGCTATTGATATAGGTATCGATAAGGAAATAGCAGAACGTCCTAAAAAAGCAGCTCAATATGGTTCAGGAATTCATAAAATATTAATTAAAAAAGTTTTAAAAGATATTGATTTAAATAAAAAGATTGATGAAATTAGAAATGTCTATTTAAATAACAAATAGGTTTATATTTATTGTATAACTATTAAATTTTAATTAAACTATACTTTTAATAATTATTTTTCATGATTGCTTAATAAAAAACAAATTATCATATATTATCATTTAAGTATGATAATAATATATTAGTAATAAATTTATAGTAAAATCTGTAATAAAATCTGTAATAAAATCTGTAATAAAATTTGTAGTAAAATTTATATATTGTTATAAATAATTGATAAATAACGATTGTTATATTTTCTAGCAATAAAAAGATGGAAAATAATTGATATTATCATTGAAATATTGTAAATTTATATAATAAATGATTTTCAATATTAAATATTATTGAAAATGATAAATCAAGGATTTATTAGTATGATAAGAAAGATTAATGCAATAATTTCTGTTTTATTGATTTTAATAATTTTGATACATGGTATTGCAGGATCTACTGTATTACTTGGTATATCATACTTTAGTTTTAAATGGTTAGCTTGGATTGGAATTTTTTTATTAATAATTCATATTTTCATTGGTATTAAATTTACTATTAACTCAATAGCTATTAGTAATAGTCATATAAAAAATTATTTTAGAAAAAATATTTTATTTTGGATAAGACGTATAACTGGTTTTGGATTAATTGTATTAATTTTTTTTCATTTAGGTATATATGGACAAGTAATTGATGGAACGTATGTTGTTTTTAAATTCACTACAATTAACATGATTAGTCAAATGCTTTTGATAATCTTTTTGTTTATTCATATTTGTTCTAATATAAATCCTCTTCTAATTTCATTAGGAATATCAAATGGATTTGAAAGAAAAAGAAAGATTTTTTTAATTTTATCTTCAATTACATTATTTTTAATAATGTCTATATTACTATATTATATATCTTGGTTGTAAATTGATATGTGTTATTTATGAATTTTAAGTATACAATAAACTAATTTAATTAAGTTTACAATAAATGAAGTAGTAGGAATCAATATGCCAAATATAATTATTATTGGATCAGGATTTGCAGGTATTTCAGCTTCTTTAACAGTAGCTAAAAATGGCTTTAATGTTATTTTAATTTCTAACATGCCTGCTGAAAGGTCTCAGTCAGTGATGGCTGAAGGAGGAATTAATGCTGCTTTAAATTCAAAAAATGAAAATGATAGTGTAGAAAATCATTTTGAAGATACAATTAAGTCAGGATGGTATTTAGCAGATCCTAATGCAGTTAAAGCATTAACAGATAATGCACCATCAATACTAAATAGATTAGTTCAGCTTGGAGTTATTTTTAATAGAGATGAAAATGGAAATATTGATCTTAGAAATTTTGGTGGTCAAAAGAAAAAAAGAACTGCTTTTGCTAAAAGTAGCTCTGGAAAGCAAATAATGTCTGCATTAATACAAGAATTGCGCAAATATGAAAGTAAAGGTTTAATCAAAAGAAAAAGTTCTCATTCTTTTCTTAAATTAGTGAAAGATAACACTGGGAATTGTATTGGGTGCATAATTATTGATAATAAAACTGATAAAATAATTCCATTAAAAGGTGATGGTGTGATAATTGCTTCTGGTGGAATGCAAGGATTGTTTAGAAACACAACAGGGTCATTAAATAATAATAGTATCACAACAGCCGAGTTATTTGTTTCTGGGGTTTCCATAGCAAACACTGAATTCATTCAATATCATCCTACAACTGTTAAATTTTCTAGAAAAAACTTATTAATAAGTGAAGCAGCACGTGGAGAAGGAGGAAGATTATTTACTAATTATAATAATAAGAAAAGCTATTTTATGGAAGAAAAATACCCTGAATTAGGAAATTTAATGCCTAGGGACATAGTATCTAAAGAAATTTGGAAGATTATGAATAATAATGTTATGAATAATAATACTAATATTAATGATAATAATATCTTTTCAGATAAAGAGAATAGTATGAAAAAAAGTTCTGTCTTTTTAGATTTAACTCAAATTAATAATGATAAGCTAGAAGATAACTTATTGGATATTTTAGAGGATTGCGAAACATTTTTAAATATAAATCCTAAAAAAGAGCCAATTGAAGTTCAACCAGGGATACATTACTTTATGGGAGGCATAAAAGTCGATGAACATCATAATTCTTCAGTAAATTATTTGTATGCTGCAGGTGAATGTTGTTGTCAGTATCATGGTGCAAATAGAATAGGTGGAAATTCAATCCTTGGAGCAATATTTGGAGGTGTGACTGCTGGAAATACTTTTATAGAAGATATTAAGTCTAAATTAGATATAAAAAATATCATTATTAATAATATTGAAAATAGTATTAGTGAAAGTGATATTAGTGAAATTAAAAATGATATAAATTTAAAAAAAGAGTATGATGATATATTTAAAAAAGAAATTTCTTATCTAAAAAATAATATTGATTTAATGAAAAATAGAAATAAAAAAACATCTATTTATTCAATAAAATCTGAATTAAGTTATATATTAGAAAAAAGCTTAGGAATTTTTAGAGAAGAAAAAGAGCTTGAAAATGGTATTTTTCTAATTAATAAATTGATTAATGAAAAAGTCAAAGATTGTTATGACTGTAAAAGTAGTATTTATGAAAATTTAAATATAGAAAATCTTTGTATTTTAGGAAAATCTATTTTAAAAAGTGCAATCATAAGGAAAGAAAGTAGAGGTGCTCATCAACGTTTAGATTTTCCAGAAACTGATGATATAAATTTTAAAAAGATAACTGTTGTGAATTATCATAATAATAAAATTAATATTAATTTTGAAGATATTCCTAATTTTAGAAAATGAAAGCTTATTTATTTGATTAGATAATTTAGGTTAATTTAAGATAATAATCAATGTATAAGATAATGTTTAATTTATTTAAGATAATATAGTATTTAAGATAATATAATGTATTTAAGATAATATGATTAATGTATTTATTAAAATAAAAAGAAACAATGGTAAATGCTCATACTATGAAACATTTCTATTTAAAGGAGATATTAATTCATCAATAGCTTCAGTACTTGAAGAAATAAATTCTAAAGAAAGATTAATTAATATCTTAGGAAATCATGCTTCACCTATTTTATGGGAATGTGGGTGTCTTCAAAAGAAATGTGGAGCTTGTGCAATGGTAATTAATGGAGTTCCTTCATTAGCATGTTCAACTTTTTTAAAAGATATATCAAATAAGGATAAAATAGTTACTATTGAACCTCTAAGTAAATTTCCTATAGTTAAAGATTTAATTGTGGATAGAGAAAATATATTTAAAAAAATGGTTGAAAATCATTTATGGCTTGAAAAAACAGCTAAAATAAATTTAAATATCATTGATTCGGAATATCAATCATCCAAATGCTTAATGTGTGGGTGTTGTTTGGAAATTTGTCCAAATTTTAGTGAAAAGAGTGAATTTCTTGGTGCACTAGGAATGGTTAATATATTTAAGCTGATTAATCAAAGTCCTAATAATGATCATAAAAATAAAATAATAAATAATTATAACAAAAATTATTATGATAAATGTGGTAAATCTCTTTCATGCCATCATGTTTGCCCAATTAATTTACCAATTGAAGAAATGTTAATTAATTCTAATCGTATTATAGTTTGGGGTAAAAAACTATGATTAAAATATCAATATGATCGCTATGATTTTTCAATTAACTAAAAATATTCCTAATATTTTATCATCAATAAGAATTATAATAACTATCCCTTTTATTTTTTCTTTATATGATTTAATTTTAGGAACTGGGTCAATAATATCTTTATTATTATTTTCTATTATTATAATATCTGATATTTTGGATGGTTACTTAGCTCGGAAACTGAATTTCGTAAGTGCTTTTGGTGCTAATTTAGATATTTTTGCAGATATTTTCTATTCATTTTTATCTACAACTATTTTATGTTATTTGAATGTTGTTCCAATTTGGTTTTTATTCATTGTTATTTTTAAATTCCTTGAGTTTGTAATTACTTCTAAATTTTTAAAAAATTACAAAAAGATCAATTCTACTATACATTCTGAAACTAAAAAAGATAATTTTTTATATTTTGATTGGCTTGGAAGGAGTTTTGGTATCCTTACAATGTTGTTACCGGGATTAGTTTGTATAATTTATTTATTTTCTTATCAATTAATAGGAATTATATCTTACACTATCCTTATTTTAACAATTATAGCAATAAGTTCCACGATTCTAAGGTTAATAAAGATTAAAATTGCATAAATTATTCTAAACAAGGATTGTGACCTTATATAATTTTTAGGACTATAAATTTTAGATTTTTTCACATCTTATGGTTTAACCCTCCTTATAATGATTATTATACTTTTATAAGTTATTATAAATCTAAGCCAGAATTTTGAAGATATTATATTAAAAACAATTGATTATTTGCTTGTAGATAAATCAATGTGAATTTAATGTGAATTTCTATTTATATTTTAGTCCATATAATCATGAAAAATACAAAACTTTTATATATAATTTATTAATAAATATTATATAATGAAAATTGAAAAAGATGCAGAAAAAATTCTTAAAGATTTTTCTAAGACGCTTGAAAATATTCCGGACCTTGAAGAAACTCATTACATAGTTGATAATGTGAATCTCACACGCAAAGATGTAGCTAATGAAAAAAATCCAGAAAAAATCATGAAAAATGCTAAAACCGATAAAGATGGTCATTTACTAGTTAAAAAAGCTGAATGGATTAATTAGATATAACATTAATTACTATGCTAATATTAATTATAGGCTTAATTATAGACTAATATTAATTAAGAGACTACTAATATTATTAATAGGATATAATAGTAAAATATAATTAAATATTAATTATTTTGATAGGTTTAATTGGTTAAAACTTAAGATTTTATATAGTCCAATATATTTCAATCATTTGAATAAAATCTTTATCAATAATCTATTTTTATTAAATTGTTATTTTATATTTTTAAATTATCAATATTTTTAATTAAATTTTTTAAATATCTATATCATATTTATTAATAGAGTATATAAATATACTATATAAATAGAATTTATGAATAGAGTATAATACTTTATAAATTTAGATATTTATTGTTTTATAAATTTATTTATATAAATTATATTTATTTAAATTATATTTATTTATTAAATGTTAATTGTATAAATTATAGAAACATTATTTTTAAGGGTGATAAAATGAAAATGAACTTAGTTCTAGAACTTCAAGATGTTCCAGGGCAGCTTTTATCAGTACTTGAGCCAATTAGTACTCTTGGCACAAATTTAGTAACTGTTATTCACCAAAGGGATTTTAAAAATGAAAGAGGAATGATTCCTGTTCAAATAACAATTGAAGGTGAAAGAGGAAATCTTAAACAAGTTATAGAGAAATTAAAAGAAATGAATATAACTATTCTTGAATTAGATGGAGTAGTTGTAAAAGAAAAACTCAGTACTATCTTAATTGGTCATGTTATTGATACTGATATTAAAGATACGATGGATAAGATTAATGCTCTTGAAGGAGTATCAGTCGTTGGTCTTGATGTTAAACTTGAAGAAGAATTAGAATCTTCTGCTATGATTATTGTTGAATCTGATGCTGGTAAAAAATCTATTGTTCTCAATAAAATTCAAGATATTGCTGATAATAAAGGACTTTTAGTTGTAAATGAAGTATAAATATACCATAGATTATAATTCTATATCATAAATCATATTTTATATCATAAATTATGATCTTATATTTATGAATTATATTTTATGAATTATATTTTATGAATTATTTTTTATTGGCTATATCTTATAGATTATAATATACTCAATAATCATATATTTTATGAAATCATATATATTAAAAATTAATATTTTTTTAAAAATGCTTTTTAAATTTTTAGAGGAAGAAAAATGAAAGATTTAAAAATAATTTTAATGGGATTTGGTGCTGTTGGTAAAGGAGTGGCTGAAGCAATATCCATTAAAAAAGATAATATTAAGGATAAATTTGATGTTAACCTTAAGTTAGTAGCTGTTGCTGATTCATCTTCTTCAGCTATTTCAGGTGATGGATTAGATGAAAAAATTTTAATTGAAACAAAGGAAAAAGAAGGAACACTATCTAAATATCCTGATTTTGGTTGTGATATTAATGGTTTGGATGTTTTAAATCAGGTTGATTATGATTTATTAGTTGAAGCTACTCCCACTAATATTGATGATGGTGAACCTGCAAAATCACTAACTATTAAAGCTTTTGAATCAGGGAAAGACGTTGTAACATCAAATAAAGGCCATTTAGCTTTGTTCTTTTCTGAAATGATAGCTATTGCAGATAAAAATAATGCTGAATTTAAGTATGAAGCTTCTGTTGGTGGAGCTATGCCTATTATAAATTTTGCTGAAGAAACTTTACCTAGTTCAAATATTTCTTCGATTGTTGGAATTTTAAATGGAACAACTAATTATATTCTTTCAAGAATGACTACTGAAGGATCATCCTATAAAAATACTCTTGAAGAGTCTCAACAATTAGGAATAGCTGAAACTGATCCGACCCAAGATGTTGAAGGTATTGATGCAGCATGTAAAACTGTGATTTTAGCTAATTCTATTTTTAAAGTTCCAGCTACTTATTCTGATGTTAAAGTAGAAGGTATTTCAAAGATTACTTCTGAAGCTATTGAATTAGCTAAAAAAGAAGGCTATCTTATTAAACTAATAGCTGAAGTATCTAAAGAGGGCCTTAGTGTATCTCCTAGACTTGTTAAAAATAATAGTCCTTATGCTATTGAGGGTACTTTAAATATGGCTACAATAAGAACTGACCTTGCAGATGAAGTTACTGTTGTTGGAAAAGGTGCAGGATCTATTGAAACAGCTTCTGCTATGCTTACAGATATTATTAATATAATTAAAAAGAAATATTAGTTAAAAAATTATATAACTAAAATCTAAAAAATATAAGTTATATAACTATATGTTATACAAATATAATTTATATAACTAAAAAATTATACAAAAAAATTTAATAATTATTTATTATTCACAGGAATTAATATGAAATATATAATTTTAATAGGGGATGGGATGTCTGATTATCCTATATCTGAATTAAAGAATAAAACTCCTCTAGAAGTAGCTAATAAACCCAATATTGATGAATTAACTAGAAAAGGAAAGGCGGGTCAATTAAATACAGTTCCAAATAATTTTGAACCTGGTTCTGATGTAGCTAATATGAGTATTTTTGGTTATAATCCTCAAAAATATTATACTGGTAGAGGTCCTCTTGAAGCAGGCAGCATGGGTATTGAAACTAGTGAAGAAGAAGTTATTTTTCGTTGTAATTTAATAACTGAAAAAAATGGAAAAATTGATGATTTTAATGCAGGTCATATAACTTCTAAAGAAGCTGCTATCCTTATAAATGATTTAAACAAGGAATTTTTAAAAAATTCAGTCATTGATAAATTTGGAGATGGAAAATTCTATTCTGGAATAAGTTATAGGCATTTATTTGTTAAAAATGGTTCAAAACTTTCTGATTTAAAAACTACTCCTCCTCATGATATTGTTGGTCAAAATATTGATGATTTTACAAATTGGAGTTCTGATGAATTTTTAGATATAAAGAATATAATGTTATATTCAAAAGAAGTTTTAGAAAATCATCCTATTAATCAAGAAAGAATTGCTAATAATAAAAAGCCTGCGAATATGGTTTGGTTATGGGGTCAAGGATTAAAACCTTCAATGCCGAAATTTCAAGATATTTTTGGATTAAATGGTTCTGTCATTACTGGTGTGGATTTATTAAAAGGTATTGGAGTTTTTGCAGGGTTAAATAATATTGATGTTCCTGGAGCTACTGGCTATTTTGACACTGATTATAAGGCTAAAGGTAAATATGCTTCTGATGCTTTAGAGAATAATGATTTTTTATTTGTTCATGTTGAAGCACCTGATGAAGCAGGACATGCTGGAAGCATTGAAGAAAAAATTAAAGCTATTGAAAGAATAGATAAACATGTTTTAGGTCAAATAATGAATAATATTACTGATTATGAAAATTATAAAATAGCTATTCTCCCTGATCATGCTACTCCTATTGATATTAGAACTCATACTAGAGACCCTGTTCCTTTAGCTATTTATTCTAGTTTTGAAGAGGATTCTTCAGATACTGTGAAAGTTTATACTGAAAAATCTGTGATTGATGGGTCTTTGGGAATTGATAAAGCTTATAATTTAGTTAGTAGGATGATAATTTAAAAATCTAATATTACTTAATATTAATTTATATATTAATTATGATAAAGTAATATTAGATAAAATTAGAATAAAATTAATTATAATCATATTAATTTTTATATTAATTTTATATATTAATATTATATATTAATAAGCTTAATTTATATTTGAATTAATATAATTAAAAATTATTAACATATTAAAAATTATTTTAATTCTTTAATCTTAAAAGTGTTTTAAATAAATAATGGAGTGGATGTTCTGACAAAATATATTATAATTACTGGTGGGGTTGTTAGTTCAATTGGAAAAGGAATTACTTCTGCATCTATTGGAAGAATTTTACGATCCTATGGTTTGAAAGTAGGAGCTATTAAAATTGATCCTTATTTAAACTGGGATTCTGGTACATTAAACCCTTATCAACATGGTGAAGTCTTTGTGACTTATGATGGGATGGAATGTGATCTTGATTTAGGTCATTATGAACGTTTTTTAGACGTTGAGCTTCCAGGAGTTTCTAATATCACTACTGGTAAAGTTTATCAGTCAGTTATTGAAAAAGAAAGAGAAGGAGAATTTTTAGGAGCTTGTGTTCAGATAATTCCTCATATTACTGATGAAATTAAATCAATGATAAGAAAAACCGCAGGGATTAATGATTATGATATTATTTTGATTGAACTTGGTGGAACTGTTGGAGATATTGAAAGTCAGCCATTTTTAGAAGCTTTAAGACAACTTAGGAATGAAGAAGGTCATGACAATGTCATGTTTGTACATGTGACATTTATTCCTTACCTTAATGCTGCAGGTGAATTTAAAACAAAACCAACACAACATAGTACAAAAGAACTTCGTAGTACAGGCATAAATCCTGATATGATTGTTTGTAGAAGTCAAGATCCTATTGATGAAGATCTGAAACGAAAAATTGCTCATTTTTGTGATGTAGATCCTAATGCTGTTGTTAATGCTCCTGATGCCTCATCTATTTATGAAGTTCCATTAACTCTTGATAAAGAAAATGTTGGTAATTTTATAGCTAATAGGATACAATTGGATGTAGATACTAAATCTGCAGATTTAGATGAATGGAAAGCTACTGTTAAATCTCTCCAGAAAAAAGACCCTATTGTTACTATTGCTATAATTGGAAAATATATAGAGCTTGAAGATTCTTATATTAGTATTAGAGAGTCTTTATTACATGCAGCAGCTCAAATTGGTGTTAAGCTAAATCTTAAATATATTAGCTCTGATGTTGATGATCTTGATCAAGAAGAATTGAAGGAACTTGATGGAATTCTTATTCCTGGAGGTTTTGGTGAAAGAGGTGTAGAAGGTAAGCTTGATGCTGTTGAATACTCAATAGTTAATGATGTTCCTATTTTTGGAATTTGTCTTGGAATGCACTCTATGGTAATACAATTTGCTAGAAGAAATAAAATGAAAAATGCAAATAGTACTGAATTTGATAAAGACATCCAGTATCCTGTTATAGATCTTATGGAAAAACAAAAAGAGATTAAGCAAATGGGAGGAACTATGCGTTTAGGTTCTTATGATTGTAAACTTATTAAAGATACTAAGGCGTATCTTTCATATAATGAAGACATCATAAAAGAACGTCATAGACATAGGTATGAGTTTAATAATGAGTTTAGAGATGAACTTCAAGAAGCAGGTCTTGTTATTTCTGGTACTTCTCCGGATGATTTCCTTGTAGAAATTGTAGAACTTCCAGATCATCCTTGGTTTTTAGGTTGTCAGTTTCATCCTGAGTTTAAATCACGACCTAATAATGCTCATCCGTTATTTGTATCATTTATGGAAGCTGCATCTAATTATTCTAAAAATAAATAATTAAACTTTTATTTTCAGAATTTTTTTATTTAATTTTTTATTTAATTATATTTTTTAGTTTAATTTTTTAATTTATTTTTTGGCTTATTTTTTTAATTTGTTTTTATTTTTTAGTTTATTTTTAGGCTTTAATATTTTAATATTTAATTTATCAATATTTTTGCCTATTTTACCTATTTTTCATCAATATTCTTTAATATTCTTTATTTTTAATTTAGAGTTTTTTTTCTTTGTTTTTTAGTTGTTATTTTTATAATGTTTTTTATCTATATTTTTTATTTTTAAAACAATTTTATATAAATTTAGAAATTTTAGAAGTATAAAGTAATATTATTTTTAAAAAAAGTAATAATTTAAATAGTAGTTTTATCAATATATTCATTGATCAGATAATTAATCAAATATAAAATTAATCAAATAAATAATTTATCAAATAATTACAATTCTTTATAAAACTTTTTATAAAGGCAAATATTGTTATAAATATGGATTGATGGAATATGATATTAAATAATTTAAATATTAGCTATGAAAACATTTTAATATTATCTTCAATTTTAATAGTCTTAATATTCGCTATGATAGCTACATTTTCTGATTTAAAATATTATAAAATTCCAAACAAACTGACATTTACTTTGTTTTTATTAGGTATCATAATCAATTTCATTTTTTCCATTATTTTTAAAAATAGTCTTATGATTATAAACTCTATAGTATTGTCTATAATTACTTTTGTTTTATGCTATATATTGTGGAAAATTAGATTATGGGGTGGAGGAGATGTTAAATTAATTACAGCAATTAGCTCTGTTTTACCTATTCAACCATTTTTAATTAACCATCAAACCTTATTTAGTATATATAAGGTTGATTTTCCTGTAATAGCTATTTATCCATTTCCATTAACAATAATATTTAATAGTATATTAATTTCTTTTCCTTTTTTAGTATTATTTATATTGATTAATTATTTTAATAATAATCATTTTAAAGATTATTTTAAAGATAAATTTAAAAATTATTTTAATAATTATTTTAAGTATGATTTTAAATGTTATAATCATGAATCTAATCTAAGTATGGAAAGTTTATGTAAATTTTATTTTAAAAATATTATAAATTTTAAAAAAAGGATTTTTTTGGATAATATCATGGA
>NZ_JXMW01000030.1 GCF_002072215.1 Methanobrevibacter arboriphilus JCM 13429 = DSM 1125 | reverse complement strand
TAGTTTAGGTGATACTGTTATTGTTAGTTTATCTCTTAATGAGAGGATTAACACTACAAGTGATGTTATAATTGGTAATACTACTTATTATGGTGTTAATTTTTTAAATGGTGAGGCTGTTTTAAATTATATTATAATTAGTCCTTATTCTGGTGATTTAGAAGTTGTTTTTGTTGGTAATGCTGAGTATAATAGTGCTGTTACTTATGTTCCAGTTGTTTTTAAAGATTTAATTGGAACTAAAATTAGTTTAAGCTCAACAAAGGAGGGTAATAAGATTACTGTTGAAGGTGAGCTTAAAGATATTAATGGTAATGTTTTAGCTAATCAGGTGGTTGTTTTAAAGCTTGGTGATAAATCTGTGAATCTTAAGACAAACAGTAAAGGTGTTTTTAATTATACTTTCACTTTATCTAAGGCAGGTAATTATTATGGTAGTGCTTTGTATAATGGTTTGAATACAAGTTATGTTAAATATGGTTCTTCTATTGGTAAGTCTAATTCTATTACTGTTAATAAAGCTAAACTGATTGTTTATACTAAAGTTAAGTCTTATACTCTTGTTAAGAAGTCTGGTAGGCGTTATCGTGTGAGTTATAAGACTTATTATGTTAAGAATGTTGGTGATTTGGAGGGTTCTAAGCTTTATAATAAGAATTTCTTGAAAAAACATTCTTTAGGTAGGTATGTTTTGAGTAAGGTTAGTAAATCTAGTAATGTGAAAACAAGTTATAATAAGGTTAATAATGTTTTGAAATTCACTGTTAAGAATCTCAAACCTCTTAAAATATCTAAAATTAAAATGAAAGGATATAGGAAAGTTCTTAAATAATTTTTTTTTATTTCTTATGGTGTGTGAGAAATTTTTTTTGGGGATATATAAAAGAAGAAAAGAAGATTTACTAAATATTCTTTTTATCTTTTATTATTTTTTGAGATTAGGAAATAATAATTTTATTCAACAAGCCTATTAACTAAATTTAACAAAACTATTATACTAAATTTAACAAAAATATTATACTAAATTCAAAAATATTATTATCAATAATATTTTATATAAAATTCATCATACTACCAAAGTACTATGAATTCGAATCAATCATCACCCAACACTAAAAAATACCAAAAGAATAGAATAAGAGAAACTAATAAGCTAATTATGCATCCATTGAACCTATGCATCCATTGAACCAATTTTTGCATCGAATTCTTTGAACTTATTTGCAAGGCCTCTGAAATAGGGTATATAAACATTTGAGAATTGAAGTCTTTCTGGATTCATTCCATGATCTTTTATTTCTTCTCTTATTTGATTCATTTTATTTTCTACTTCTTGATACATTAAATCTCCAGGATATTCTCCAATGAATACTCCATCTGCACCATTTTTAAGAGCATAAATAATGTGTTTCGGCATTACTCTGTTTACAGAATGAACCTTTATAATATATATTGATTCTGGATAGTCTACTCTATTAACTCCAATGTTATCTGCTGCAGTATACCCAACTTGATCAAGGAAAACAAGAATTCTTTTTTCTCCTTCTTTTTTACCTTTTAGCATTCCTGAAATAGTTGCAAATATTTTTTCATCAATATTTCCATGTATGTTTATAGCTCGTGGTTTACAAACAGTTAGGCATTTTCCACACCCTGAACAAGACATAGGATCTATATAGATCATTTCATCTTTAATAGACATAGCTTTATATTTACATATAGATATACAATCTTCACATAGATTACATTTTTCATCATCTATTTCAGCTACAAATGGTTCTATTTCGAGCCCATCATTCATTATTTCAGCTACTTTGGAAGCTGCTGCGTGAGCTTGCATTATACTATCTGTAATATCTTTTGGCCCCTGTGCAGTTCCACAAACATAGGCTCCTTTAACATCAGTAGTAACTGGCTTAATTTTTGGATGTGTTTCTTTAATAAACATATCTTCAGTTATACCAACATTCATTATTTTAGATATCTCTTCACTACCTTGGGATGGTTCGATTGCTGTTGATAAAACAACCATATCTGTTTCAATTTCTGTAAATTTCTTTTGAAGAGTGTCTTCTACTCTAACTACTAAGGAATCCCCTTTTTTATTGACTTCACCAGGTCTGCCTCTTAATAATCTTATTCCATTTTCTTGTCCATGTTTGTAATATTTTTCATACATTCCTGGAGTTCTCATATCAGTATAACATATTATAACATCAGTATCTGGGTATTTGTGTTTTATTATGTTTGCATTTTTCAAAGCTACCATACAACATACTTTTGAACAGTATTTATGTCCATCTGGTTTTTCATCTCTTGAACCTACACATTGTATCATGACTACTCTTCTTGGAACTCTATCTTTAGATAACATTTTTAGCTTACCTTTAGTCGGACCATTTACTCCCATAATACGACCAAGTTCACTTTGAGTTATAACATCTGCATATCTATTATATCCATATTCTGGTCTAAGGTTTGGATCAAAAGTTTTATGACCAGTGGCTAATATAACAGCTCCAACATTTAGAGGAACTATTTCTTTTTCTCCTTTAAGATAAATTGCTCCCATTGGACATTTTTTCATACATTTACCACATTTTTCACAATTTTCCATATCAATTGTATATGCATCTGGATAACTTTGTGAAAACGGTTTATAGATTGCTTTTCTCATTGAAAGTCCATCATCCCACCTATTTGGAACTTCAACCGGGCATTCTTCTATACATTTACCACAGGATATACATTTTTCTTCATCTACATATCGAGGATTGCTTTCAAGGAGAATACTAAAATTTCCAGCTCTTCTTTCAGTACTTAAAACTTTAGTATTGGTTAATATTTCAATATTTTCATGCCAAACAGTTTCATTCATTATTGGATTAAGTAAACACATCCCACATTCTTCAGCCAATTTAACTGGAGAGAATACTTTTCCAATTTTAACCATATTTCCTCCAATTGATGGTTTTTTTTCAATTAAATATGTTTTAACACCTTGTTTAGCTAATGAAAGTGCAGCACTTATTCCGGATATTCCTCCTCCTATAACCGCAGCACTTTCTGGTGTTTGACAAAGAATTGGATCTACAGCTTGAGACTGCTTGACTTTTTCAATTGAAGCATTTACAAGCGTAATTGCTTTATCTGTAGCTTTATCCATGTCGCCATGTACCCATGAACATTGTTCTCGTAAATTAGCCATGTCCATTAAATATGGGTTTAAAGGCTGAATATAATCTTGGAAAGTTTTTTCATGAGTTATAGGTGAACATGACGCGATTACAACACGATCTAATTCTTTATTAATAATATTGTCTCTAATTATTTTTCTACCATTAAGAGAACACAGATTTTCAAATTCTTCAACTACGTCTGCATCTATGGAGCTTTTAAGTTTATCAATATCAACAATATCTGAGATGTTTCCTCCACATCTACAGATAAACACTCCAACACGTAAATCTAATTTTTGAGAATTTAGGGTTTTTTTATCATACATTTTAATCCCTTCATATTTTAATCTCTTTATAATGATTTTAATAAATCTTAATTTTTTAGCTAATTTTAATAATTTTAAATACTATTAATATTTAATTTTTTAATATTTTTTAATATTTTTTATTTTATTTTTTTATTTTTATTTATTTTTTTAAAAAAATAATGATTTAAGCTTTATTAGCAGTTTTAACTCTTTTTACTTCTCTTTCTTTTGATAAGTTTTTTTCTACTTTTTCAATTAAAGGTTCTATTGGAATTGTATGTGTTTGAATTCCCATTACTTTATAAGGATCTGAACCCATTACAAACGCTACTAATTGAGCTATATTAAGGTGCATCATTTTAAAATCAATGTTTAATTCTTTCCCGATGAATGGTTGGTATCTATCAAATTGCATTTGACAATTTGGACACATATGGACTAAAATATCTATATTTTCATCCTGTAGTGATAATAACTTTTCAGAAGTAACTTTCATAGAAAGATCTCTATTAACAAACCTTTGTCTAAATCCTGCCCCACATGTGGATCTCTTATGGTCATACCAGCCTATTGTTTCTATTCCACAGCTTTTTAAAATCTCATCTAAAACTTTTGGATCTCTGAATCCTTCAGTTGCATCTTCATATTGAACTTTACAGTAATGGCATGCTGGATGGGTAGCTATTCTGAACTCAGATAAATCAATTTTAATATTTTTAGCTATTTCCTCTTTTTTATCAAAAAAGATATCTACTACATGAAATATGTTTTTTGAGGAGTCGATTGTCCCTTCTTCATATTTCATTTCATCTAAGTTGGTTTCATCATATATTGTATTTACTTCATCCCTAACTTTTTCATTGTTATTTAATAGCTTAGCTACTTTTTTATGAATTGCATAGCAAGTGGAACACATCATTACTATGTTGGTGTGATCAGTTTTTTTAGCTACACTAAAGTTTCTTCCTCCAATTACTGTTGTTGAAAGCTGATCATATATGTCTGAATAGTGACCAAGACCAGTACAGCAAGATTGTCTATCATCAACAATGTATTCAATACCAATTTTATCAAAAACATACTTTGTTGAAGATTCGACTCCTGGATACTCTCCATTTATTAAACAACTTTTAAAGAGCATGATATTTTTATCAGGTATTTTTCGCATAGATTTACCTTCTATAATATTATATAGTCTCTAATTATCTGTATTCCTAATTATGTATCTAGATATAAAGATATTACTTTAATTTTATTCTCTAAGTTTGTTGACTCTTTTATCGAGGCCTGTCTTTTTCAGTAAAACTCTTATTTCTTTAATAGAGTTTTTTGGCATTTCAAGTGGTTTAAGACCTAATTCTTCTCTTATTTTATTTAAATTCATATTTTTTTCTTCCCATTCTTTGCCAATATCTCTTATTAAGTCTTGGTGAAAATTATCAGGTATGCCTCCAAGACCTATATCCATCATTAAATCTACAAAACCTGCAAATGGGCTTACTTCTTCATTAGCTATGCCTTTTGATATAGCTATTTGCCTTAGTATTTGGTTTACTTCACATGCACTATTACCAACTGGGCAAATACTGTGACAAGTATAACAATAAAAACAATTCCATATTGTTTTATCAGATATTACTGACTCATCACCTTCAAGAACTTTTTCAATCATAGCTCTAGGATTGTATTCTGAATTTCTAGCCCCTGGACACATAGATGTACACATTCCACATTGTACACATTTCAAAAGCCCTTTTTCTTTAGAAAATTTAATATCTTCTACAATTTTTTCAGCTAGTTCTAATGGATTGTCATCTATTTTAATTGTATCCATTTCACCACCCCCTTTATAATTGAATAACTTTTTTATGAATAACAAATCTGTGAATAAACAATTATAAATAAACTTAATAATAAGTTTAATAAGTTTTAATAAGTTTTAATAAGTTTAATAAGTTTCACTTTTTTATTTGAAATTATCATTTATTTAAGGTTATTATCTATTTTAAATTATCTTTTATTCCAAATTATTTTTCATTTTTCAAATATCAATATTTTATAGATATTCTAAATTTTATAAAATACTTTTTAAAAATAAAACTTTAATATAAAAAATTCTACTCATAAATAGTTCTAGTTCATAAATAATTCTAGTCATAAATAATTCTATGCATAGATAATTATAGCGTAGATAATTAGATAATTATTTTATTAAAAACAAAAAATCTATTTATATTTTTACAGAATCTAGTTTAATATATTAAAATATTCTTTTTGTATAATAAAATATATTAGAGTTAATAATATGTGTCCTAATGTCGATAAATATTACTATATACTTAATAATGTGAAAAATTAATAGTTAAAAAATCAATAGTATTAAATTAATAGTATTTATTAATATTTTTAATTTTGATAAAATAATTTCAATAGAATATTAATTTTAGCAAAATATAATACTGTATATTTTATTTTTAATAGTATAAATATTTTGTTAATATCCTATCATATTTTATCTTTTATATAATAATTATAATTTTAATCATCATCATCTTGATACAAAAATATCATATACTGATATAATTAATATACTGATATAATGTTATACATAATATCACATACTGATAATCTTATGCATAATATCATATATGATATTTTTGTATTGGTATTGGATTTAATTATAATAGTATGGAGTTTATATAATAATATATGGTTAAAGGTATTTACATACCTTCTAAACTCATATCAATCATTCTTTTTGTTTCACTAGCTAATTCTGGTGGAAGTCCTGTTATGTCCATACTTAAGAATCCTCTAACAATCATAGAGGTAGCTTCTTCTTCAGTTAAACCTCTTGATGTAAGATAATAAATTTCTTCTTCATCAATTTTCCCAACAGCTGCCTCGTGAGACATTTCAAGATTTGCTGAACTTGCTTCAAGTTCTGGAACAGCGTAAATCATAGAATCGTCTGAGAGAACCAACCCATGACATTCAAGATGTCCTTTAACTCCTGGAACAGTTCCAGCTAAATGTCCTCTTGAATAAATTTTTGACTCATCATTAGAAACTGCTCTTGAAATAACTTCTGCAGCTGAACCTTCTCCATTTAAAAATACTCTTGAACCTACATCAATAATAGAGTCTTTTTGACCACTTTGTATACTTTGAAATATTGCTTTAGAATTTTTCCCATTACAGTATGCTGTTGGATATGATTGTATTGTTTTAACAGGACTTGTGAGTACATAATTATTAATAAAAGTAGCATTATCATCAACTTTTATTCCAGTTCTAGGTCTCACTTCTACTTGTTCTGCCCAGTTGTGAACCATTGTAAATGTGATTTTTGCCCCTGGTTTTAAATAAAATTCTGAAACTCCCACATGTAATGCAGATGAAACATCTTCTCCAGTTGCACACCCTGTAATAACATGTAGTTCTGAGTTTTCTTCTGCTATTATTATATTGTGTGCGGTTTGCATAACTGTTTCATCACCAATAAACATACATGCTTGCATAGGAAATACTTCTTTAGTGCCAGGTAAAGATCTTATAAAGTATCCACTTTTAGTCCCTTCTTCATGTTCTCTAAGAGCTGTTTGAGCAGTATATTTGTCTGCATCAGGAGACACAACATTCCACATATATTGGTCTAGCCAATTATATTTGTCAAGTGCAATTTCAAGATTCATAAGCTCTATAGAATCTGAAACTGAGCTTGAATATATATTACTTTGATCCATCTGGAGAAAAGACCCTGCTCTTTCATTTTCAGAAGTATCCACTCCTACTTTAAGTAAGGTATCTTTTACTTTTCTTGGAACATCTTGGATACTATCTACAGTTTCATGTTCCTCTTTATCTTCTTTTATAAATTCTTCCATGTCAATATCGGATCCAATAGCTGCTTTTTTATTTTTTGCTTTTTCAGCTTTTTGTAATACATTTCGCACACTCAACACATCCTTTAAATCCTTCTTTCCTTATATCGTCTAATATTTCGCTAGGGTTTCCAGAACAAGCTATTTTTCCATCCATTAATACATGAGCCATATCTGCTCCAACAAAGTTAAGTATGTAACCTAAATGAGTAATAAGTAAACCTGATCTCATTCTTTGACCTGGTTTTTTATCTTTATCAAGTAACATATTTATTTCCTCAGCAAGTAATTCTACATTTTCAATATCAACACCAGAATCTGGTTCATCAAACATTGTAAAATCTGGTTTTTGAGCAAGTAATTGAAGTATTTCAGACCTTTTAACTTCTCCTCCAGAAAATCCAAGATTCACATCTCTTTCAAGAAAATCTTCATCAAATTTAAGTTTATCTGCAAGTAACTGCATTTCAGGAGTAAGATTTTCATCCTTTATATTCTGCCCACTTTCTACTTTAAGTAAATCTTTTAAATTCACTCCTCTAATTGCTGGAGGGTTTTGAAAACTAACACCAATTCCTCTTTTGACTCTTTCTGTTGTATTAAGATTGGTTATATTTTCTCCTTTAAATAATATACTACCGTTGACAATCTTATATTTTGGAAATCCAAGAATGCTCATAAATAATGTACTTTTACCACTTCCATTTGGCCCTAATAGTACATGAGTTTCTCCTTCTTTTATAGTTAAATCTATGTCTTTTAAAACTCTCTTTCCATTAACTTCAACAGCTAAATCAGTTATTTCAAGTAACATAATTCACCACCCTATTATTTTTAAAGTATTATTATATTAAATATTATTATATTGAAAAATTTATTTAAAATTTATTTATAATAGATTAATCATTTAAACAGATTAATCATATTGATAAATTATTTATATATTTATCTTTTAAATTATAAATATTATTAACTTATAGCTTATTGAATTTATTTAATAAATAATTAAGTAAATATATCATTAAACTATATCATTAAATAAATGTACTAAGTAAATATATCATTAAACTAATATCATTAAATAATGTATCATATTAAATGTATCCTATATAAATAGATCATTTTATTAATTAGAAACTGTATATATTATTTTTTATTTTTTAATATTATATTTATTATTGTTATTATTTATTTTTTTATTTTTACGTATGGCTAATTATTTTATTTATTAAAGAAGCCCATAATAATGATATCTTTTGCTAATAATTTGTAATATATTTTTTTTATTTATAATAACGTATAATAGTTATTAATATTAATTTTAAATCTATTTAAATTGATTAAAATTAAAAATAAGACTTAAAATCATTTTGTTCATTGTTTTTAGGGCTATTGAATGCTTATTTGTGTAATTTTATTATTACTCTTTTAAAACTTAATATCATATATAAGCTTTTCGACTTTAATTTCTAAGTAACCTTTATATTAATAATATTCCTAATGTATTAACAGTACATTAATGTAAAGCTGAGCTAGCTCATTGAGGTACACTTAAAATTCAACATTAATAAATTATGCTGAAAATATTTTTGAAAGTATCTTTTAGATTATTTTTTAGCTATTTATTGTATGCTGTTTTTTTAAATATACATGTATATGTAATTAAATTGGATTCAATAAGAAATATCCTATATATAAAATATTCTATCATATAAGTTATACTATACTGTGAATATAATGTAATATAGATTATATTAATGTAATATAGATTATATTTATTGTTTAGGATGATTATTGGATTTAAAAAATATTTATAAATATAAATAAAATATAAGATAAAATATATTAAAATGGAGGAAACTCTATGGCTGAAGATGACGTAAAAATTGTAATGTTTTGTTGCAACTGGTGTTCCTATGGAGGAGCAGATACTGCAGGTACAGCAAGAATGCAATATCCACCAAATATTAGGGTTATTAGGGTAATGTGTTCTGGAAGAATTGAACCTCAGTTTATATTGAAAGCATTCCGTGAAGGAGCAGATGGTGTAATAGTTGCAGGATGCCATCATGGAGACTGCCATTATGATGCAGGTAACTACAAGTTAGACAGAAGAATGAGATTAGTTTATAAGTTAGCTGAAGATATGGGCATTGGAAAAGAAAGAATATACCATGATTGGATTTCTGCATCTGAAGGTGAAAAATTTGCAGAAACTGTTAAAATGATGGTAAATCGTATCAAAGAGTTAGGTCCTGCACCTTTAAAAGAACAACTTGACGCTGAAGCTTAATCGGAGGAAATAAAATGGCAGAAAAAGCAAAAATAGGAACTATGTGGCTCGGAGGATGCTCTGGTTGTCACTTATCTATTGCTGATTTTCACGAATCTTTATTAGATGTTTTAGAATTAGCTGATTTCGAATTTTCACCAGTTTTAATGGATACAAAATACGATGAAATACCTGAAATGGATGTATTGATTGTTGAAGGTGGAATTCGTAATGAAGAAAACAGAGAACTAGCTGAAGAATTAAGAGAAAAAGCAAAATTTGTTATATGTTATGGAACTTGTTCTACATATGGTGGAATACCAGGACTTGGTAATTTATATACTGTAGAAGAATTAGAAAAAGAAGCATATATCAACTCTCCAAGTACTCCTAATGAAGAAGGAATTATTCCTAATGAAGATGTACCAGCATTAGAAAGCAGACTTAGACCTTTAGGAGAAGTAATCGATGTGGATTTAATTGTCCCAGGTTGTCCTCCAAGATCTGATGTTGTAGCTGAAGCTGTTCTATCATTATTAAGAGGAGAAACTGTAGAACTCCCTACTACTAACCTTTGTGAAGTTTGTCCAAGAGAAAAACCACCTGAAGGTTTATCCATGGATTTCATTAAAAGGCAATTTGAAATTGGAAAACCTGAAGATGACTTATGTTTAATACCTCAAGGTTTAATCTGTATGGGACCAGCTACTGTATCCTTATGTGGTGCAGAATGCCCATCTATAGCTATCCAATGTAGAGGTTGTTATGGACCTACTGCTAAAGTTAAAGATCAAGGTGCTAAAATGATTAGTGCTATTGCATCTGATTATGGAGTAGAAGAAGATAAAACTATTGACCCAGAACAAGTAGCTGATCAATTAGATGATATTGTTGGTACCTTCTATACTTACACTTTACCAGCTGCTTTAATACCTGCAAAAATGCAAAATGGGGGTAAATAAATGGTAAAACTTACTATGGAACCTGTAACTCGTATTGAAGGGCATGCAAAAATCACTGTCCAACTTGACGATGCAGGGAACGTACAAGATACAAGATTACATGTAATGGAATTTAGAGGATTTGAAAAATTCATGCAAGGACGTCCTGTTGAAGAAGCTCCAAGGATCGTTCCTAGAATTTGTGGTATTTGTGATGTACAACACCACTTAGCTGCTGCAAAAGCTGCTGATCAATGTTATGGATTTGAAGACAATGATATTTTACCTGCTGCTTATAAAATGAGAGAATTAATGAACTGGGGTTCATTTATGCATTCTCATGCTTTACACTTTTATTTCTTAGCAGCTCCGGATTTAGTCATTCCTGATGGAAACAGAAAAACAAGAAATGTTTTCCAAATCATTAAAGATATGCCTGATGTGGCATTACAAGCTATTCAAATGAGGAAAAATGGTTTAGATATTGTTAAAGCTGTTGGTGGAAGACCAATTCACCCAACCTCATCAACTCCTGGTGGAATATCCACTGAACTCGATGCTGAAACTCAAAAAGATTTACTTGGTAAAGCACAACAAAATGTAGAATTAGCTCAAGCAACTTTAGACTTAGCTATTCCTATATTTGAAGAAAAAATAGACTTAGTGGATTCTTTAGGTAACTTTGGTGACACCAGACATTGTGGTTTAACTAATGGCGGTGTATGGGATGTTTATAATGGTGATGTAAGAATCAAAAGTAAAGATGGTTCTAAAGTTGAATATGAATATAATAACCTCGAATACTTAGATGTTGTTGCAGAGCATGTAAAACCATACTCTTGGTTAAAATTCCCTTATATCAAAGAATTAGGTTATCCTGATGGTATTTACAGAGTAGCTCCATTATCAAGAATTAATGTAGCTGACAAAATGCCTGATGCTGCACCACTCGCTCAAGACAGATTTAAAGAATTCCATGATAAATTTGGCTATGCTCAAGCACCATTACTCTTCCACTGGGCAAGATTAATAGAACTATTAGCTTCAGCTGAATCTGCTGCTAACCACTTAGAAGGTGACTTATCTGCTCAAAAATTCCCAGATGCTATTGAAAGAGTAGCTGGTGAAGGTGCAGGTATTGTAGAAGCTCCTCGTGGAACTTTAATACACCATTATAAAACTGATGATGATGGTTTAATGACCAATGTTAACATTGTAGTTGCAACCATCCAAAATAATCCAGCAATGGAAATGGGTATTCAAAAAGTAGCTAAAGACTATATCAAACCTGGCGTTGAAGTAGATGACAGTATTTTCAACTTAATGGAAATGGTTATCAGAGCTTACGACCCATGTTTATCTTGTGCTACTCACTCAATGGATAGTCAAATGAGATTAGCTACTATAGAAGTTTATGATAGTGAAGGCAATTTAATTAACAAAATCTAAGGGGTGTAACATATGATCGTAGTCAATCAAGAAGACTGCATCAAGTGTGGAGCATGTGAAGGAACCTGCCCATCTGCAGCTATCGAATTAGAGGACCAAAAAGTCGTCTACTGTGATATCTGTGGTGGAGAACCTAAATGTGTTGAAACTTGCCCACAAGGTGCACTCAGTGTGGATGAATTACTCATTAATGAGAATGGAGACACCCAAGCAAGAATTGTTTTCAATCCAGCTAAATGTAATGAATGTGGAGATTGTGTAGAAATATGCCCTCCTCAAACATTAAAACTCTGTGATTGTGAAGGAGCTTTAAACTTACAAGGTTTCTGTGTAATGTGTCAAAAATGTGTAGACATTTGTCCTGTTGAAGTAATTGGAATTCCAGGAATTAAAGAACCTAAAACTCGTGAAATTGATATTACTGAGCCTATCTTTATTAAAGATTGTGTTGGTTGTGGAACTTGTGTTCCAGAATGTCCTGTTGATGCTATTACACTTTCAGAAGTTGGTGGAGTAATAGATATTGATGAAGATACTTGTATTAAGTGTGGAATTTGTTCTCAAACTTGTCCATGGGATGCAGTATTTATATCAAAGAAAAGACCTGAAAAACGTTCTAAAGAAATTAAATCCTTTACTATAAATGAAGATACTTGTATTGGTTGTAATACTTGTGTTGATGTTTGTCCTGGAAATTTCATTGAAACTAAATCTAATTTAACAGTAGATCTTCCTGATGTTTGTGCTGCTTGTAGTTTATGTGAAAAACTCTGTCCAGTTGATGCTATTAGTTTAGATGTCGAATGGGGAGATGCTAAGCCTGCAAACGAGGAAGGAGTTGTTAACAATCCTGAAAAATGTGATTTCTTAGGACCTTGTGCTGTTTCTTGTCCTTCTGAAGCTATTCGCGTAGTCAGAAAAGACGGTGTACAAATTCCTGGAGAAATACAAACTAACAAAGAACCATCATTCAATATGTGTGTTAGATGTGGTGCATGTGCTGCAAAATGTCCTGAAGGGGCTTTAACTTTAGCACCTATTGATAAAGTAAGTAATGGTGAAATTGTTCAAAGAAACAGAATTGTTTTCAATCCATCTAAATGTAATCAGTGTGGAGATTGTATCGATGTTTGTCCATATGATATGTTGAAACTTAAAGATGAAGGTAATTTACCTCTCGTTGGTTTCTGTACTTTATGTGAACAATGTATAGATGCATGTCCTAAAGATGCAATGGAATTTAAATAAACAAAAAGAGATTTTTTAAAATTAGGTGGTTTATCCATCTAATCTTTTTACTATTTTTTAATTATTTCTATTTTTAATATAGTTATATTCTATATTTTTATACAGTTTTTATATTCTATATTTGTTTCAGTTTTATATAGCTATTTTAATTTTATATAGTTATTAGCTTTATAATTACTCATTTAGCTTTATATAGTTATTCTAATATTATATAGTTATATTATATAGTTATTTTAGTATTATATACTTATTCTAGTATTATATAGTTATTTTAACATTGTTTATTCTAGTATCCTTATATTAATATTATTTGTTTTATTATTATATGAGTATTTTAATTTATGTATTCATTATTATTTAATTATTTTTTAGCTTTTTTTCTTTTATTATAAAAAATATATCCGATAACTCCTATAACTCCAATTATTACAACTATCTCTTCTAAAAATGAGATTTGATTAGATATATCTCTATAAATATTTCCAAATTGCCATCCTAAAAATCCAAGAACAGTTGCTCTTACTAATCCTCCTAGAAATGTTATTAGAATATATTTTTTTAAATCATACCTGATTATTCCACAAAATGCACTTATTGCAACACTTGGAACTATTGGAATTGCACGTATTCCAAATAATATTACTTCATCTTTATTCTGATTTTGAAGTTTTTCGTCAGTTTTTTCTATATCTTCCCATCTAATAGCTAAATATTTTCCCCATTTATTTATAAAAGGTTTTCCAATATAATAACAAAGACCATATATAAACAACGATCCTATTGTCATTCCAAGAGCTGCAGGAATCGATATATTCAAAATAAGATTTGTGATTGAACTTAATCCAAGTGCTTGCCCGTCTAATATAAAAAAGCTGCTTCCTAAAATAATTATGGTTGAGGGAATTGGAGCTATTATTTCTTCAATTATACATCCAAGAAATACTCCTATTGCTCCGTATTCAATAAAGAAAGATTGTAATTGTATAGTTACTGCTTCTAACATAATATTCCGTTTTTATCTTTTTTAATTTTTAATTTTTAATTTATTTTTAATTTATTTTAATTATTATTAGCTATTTTTAATTATTTTTAATTTATTTTTAATTATTATTAATTCATTTTTAATTATTTTTAATTTATCTTTAATTATTATTAATTTATTATTAATTTATTACTATTTTATTTTTTAATTTCTTCTTAAATTTCTTCTATAATTAATTTATGTTCTTCTAATTCTAAACGAATAAATTTACCATAAACAATTTTTTTTTCATTTAATATATCGACCATGGTTATTTTTTCATCTTCAATATCAACAACCATTACATCTTCCATTATTAATTCTCCATTACTATTATAAATATTGGATTCACACATAATTATAACCTCTATTGTCAATTAATCTATACTGATTATTAAATGAATTTTTTATTATTTTAATCATAAACATATTTAACTCGATTATCCGATTCTAAATATATATAGTACTATACTATATTAATATTACTGTTACTATTGCTATTACTATTAGTAATTCTAATTACTATTATTATAATCATCTTCAATATTATCTTTAATCATTATAATTTTTCCATTACAGATAGTCATAGTAGCTATTCCTTTATAATTAAAATTTCCAAATGGACTATACTTTGCTTTTGTATAAAAGTTATCAATATTAAACTTTCCCTCTTTTTTTAAATCTATTATTACTAGATCTGCATCATATCCTACTTCTATCTTTCCTTTATTCTCAATACCAAATCTTTTTGCAGGATTTTCTGACATTAATTTAGGTATCATTTTTAAGTCAATATTGCCTCTATTTACCTCTGTCAATAGAAGTGGAAGTACTGTTTCTAAATTTGGTATTCCTGGGCTTGAATCCCAAATTCCCTTTTGTTTTTCGTCTATTCTGTGTGGAGCATGGTCAGTTCCAATCATATCTATATCTATTAGTGATTTTGTTGTTAAATTTTCTCCTTTTTGTCTTAAAGGAGGATTAGTTTTAACAAAGGTTCCAAACTTATTAAAAGAACTATTATCAAGAAGTAAATGATGGGGAGTTATTTCAGTTGTAATTTCTATATTAGAATTATGTATTGATTTTAACTTTAATGATTTTAGATATTCTAATGATTTTTTTGAACTTAAATGACAAATATGTATTGATAAACCATATTTTTGAGCTAAATCAACTGCATATTTAACAGATAAATATTCTGATTCAGAATTTCGGGCATAGCTATAATCTATAGCTGTGCTTCCCTGGGTACATTCTAAATTTTTAATTCTATTGGTATTTTCTTCAATATTAGCTTTGTTTTCGCAGTGGAGCGTGATTGGGATTTTTTTTGTTTTATTAACTATAGAAATATCTTCAAACATCTTTTCAATTTCAAAATCATCGTATAAATCCATAAAAATTTTAAAAGAAGCAGGATTTAATTTAGCTATCTTTTTAATTTCATCTAGATCATTTAATCCACTGTGAAGTCCAAAATTGATAATACTTTTATTTTCCCCTATTTTTTTCTTTTCTTTAAACGTTTTCACTGTATTCGTAGGAGGAATTGTATTTGGCATATCTAGTATTGTTGTAAATCCTCCGTGAGCCGCTGCAAAACTACCAGTTTTAAAACTTTCTTTATAAGTTAAACCAGGGTCTCTAAAATGAACATGGGGATCAATAAGTCCTGGAAGAATAATTTTTCCCTTTATATCCACTTCTTCATCGGCTTTTAAAGGTTGTCTTGATATTTCAGATATTTTTCCATTATCTATGCCAATGTAATGATTTTCTAAACTTTCTATAAGTTTACAGTTTTTAAGTACTAAATCATTCATTTTTTCACAAATATTATTTATTATAAATTTTATTAATATTAATTAGAAATTATATTCCCATATTAGTTAGAAATTATTTTTTTTATATTAATTAGAAGTTATATTTTCAGATTCATTATTTAATTAATAAAATTTTTCATATTATTCTTAATTATTTTATTTATTTTAATAATTTATATTTTTATCCTTAGATTTTTATCCTTAGATTTTTATTCTTAGATTTTTATTTTTTTAATAATCTATTTTTTTTATAATGATTTTTTATAATATTGGAAATAGTTTATTAATAATAGGCCTATTAGAAATATTTTCTTATTAGAAATATTTTATTTTATTAATAATAAATTTATTAAAAATAGAAATATATTAGTAAAATAGTTATAATTAAAAAAATAAAATAAAAACATGCCTTCAGATGAAGTAGAAACATTAGAAGAATTTATAAAAAAAATAATCAAAAGAGATAGAAAAATCTTTTTTAATGATTACAAGGATTCTATTAAGTTATCAAAGCGCAATGATAAATCAAATAGCAATAATAATATAAATATTTCTAATTCACCAAAAATTCAGTTAATAGCTGATTTTACAGAGTATAATCCTCTTCATAATGGGCATTATCATTGTATGAAAGTAGCTAAAGAAAAAATTCCAAATGGACTATTTGTAGCTATTGTTCCTGGTTTATTCGAACGAAGTGGAAGGGGAATCCCTTTTATTATGACTCGTCAAGCTAGAGCAAAGACAGCTATCAATGCTGGCGCTGATATTGTTGTTGAAGGTCCACCTATGGGGATAATGGGTTCTGGACAATATTCTCTATGTTTAGCTAAAACTTTCAAAGCATTAAATACAGACTTTATCCCACGAGGATATCGTCCTTTTGATGGTTATGATATTATTCTTGATAGGATAAATCTAGGGCATTGTGTTGCTCCAAAACCATATAAAATTATTGATATGGATACTAATGAGGTTCTTTATGAAGGCAAACTTGAAGAAGACAATTATGTTATTACATCTCTTTCAAAGTCATTAAAACGAATAGGATTTAACTTTAAAAATAAATTCTTATTTGTAAAACGTGTTAAGGGAGTAAGTGGAACTTTAATCCGTGAAGCTACTATGAAAGGAGATTTTTCAAAAGTAACTACTATGATGCCCTCTTCCACAATAGATATATTAAATGAGGAAATAAAGAATAATAGGGCTCCATTACATATGTTTCGTGATATTGATTCAATTCTTGATTCTGCTAATAATCTTTCTTTTAGTGAATTATTAGACTTAAATTTAATGGATAATAAAACAGCTAAAAAAATAGTTGATTCAAGGGAAAATAAAGATTTTGAATCAATTGAAGAAATTCAAAATTGTATATCCTATGGATTTTCTACTCACTTCAACCATAGGGTTTTAAGTGTATTAGAAACTAAAATAAATAAGAATATAATTTATGATTATATTGATAACTATCCTTCTAAAATAAGAGTTTTAGATTATAAAAATGAAAGTATTTTAGAAGACTTTAAAGAAAAAATTAATGAAAATAATAGGAGAATCGAATTATGGCAATAAAAAATGGCGATTTTATTAAATTAGAATTTACTGGTAAAATTAAAGAAACTGGAGAGGTTTTTGACACTACTAATGAAGAAATAGCTAAAGAAGCAGGAATTCTTGTTGAAAATAAAGAATATGGTCCAATACCTATTGTTGTTGGAGGAAACCACTTACTTAAAGCTATTGATGAGGCAGTTATTGATTTGGATGTAGGGGACTCTAAAGAAATTGAAGTTTCTCCTGCTGATGGTTTTGGAGAAAGGGATTCTAATTTAATTCAATTAATTCCTATGAAAGAATTTAAAAAACAAGGCATGACTCCTCATGTTGGAATGGAATTAACTTCTGAAGGTCATAAAGGTAGAGTTTTAACTGTTAGTGGTGGAAGAGTTAAAGTAGACTTCAACCATGACTTAGCTGGTAAAAATCTTGAATACAGTATTGTTATTTCTGACATAATTGAAGATGATGAAGAAAAAATTAAAAGTATGATTCAACTTCATTATTCTTATCCAAATATGGATCTTGATAAAACTGAAATTAAAATTGATGGTGATAAAGTTAGTATAAAATTAGATGAAATTACTAGATTTGATCAAAAATCATACATGGATGTTACTTTTGCAAGATTCAGAATTTCTAAAGATATTTGGGATAACATGGATTATGAAAAAGTAGAATTCGTTGATGAATTTGAAAAGAAAGTAGAAGAAGGTGAAGATCAATCTTCTGAAGAAAATAATGAAAGTGAAGAATGATTAATTTTATTAGAATAATCTATTCTATTCTTTAATTATTATTCTAATATTATTTTATTATTATTTTATTACTCTATTATTTTTATTATTATTCTATTCTTTAATTATTATTCTAATATTATTTTATTATTATTTTATTACTCTATTATTTTTATTATTATTCTATTCTTTAATTATTATTCTAATATTATTTTATTATTATTTTATTACTCTATTATTTTTATTATTATTCTATTATTTTTATTATTTTTTAATTATTATATTATAATTATTATTTTATTACTCTATTATTATTATTATTATTATTATTTTTAAATGTATATAAAAAGTCTAAATATTTATCTTTTTTCTTTTTATTGGATCTTCTAGAATAAATATTTTTCAATTATTGATATAGTATTTTTTTACAATATATTTATATATTCTGAGTAACATATTACTATACATGGGTAAAACACAAACGACATTGCGAATACATGGAAAAACCATATACATATTAAAAGCAAGTGGAGGGTGATCAATTATTATAATGCCTGATGAAGTATTATTAGACAATTATCATAATAAAGGAGGGCACATACACCCAAACCCAGAAAACCATAAGGAAGAAATGAAAATAAAGCATGACACACAAAAAGAAAACCTAGATATTATTATATTTCACATTAATAAAAATAAAGAATTAATATTAAAAGAAATAATAAAGGAGTTGAAATAAATGATTATTACCTTAATTAAAGAAGAAACAACACAAGAATATAATAAAAGAATGGAAAAAAAATATGGAAGCATGGAAAAACTAGAAAAAGCATTAGAAAAAGCACCGAAAAACCTTTTATATGCTGATTTAGAGAATTGGAAATTATTAACTGAAAATCCTGAAGAAAATATAAGACAAGAAGAGATTATCATAACTGATAATATAAGTATTGGGGAGAATGAAATAAAATTATTAAATATTATTAAAAATGAAAAGCCAAAATCAGTAAGAGAAATAGCAAATAAAATAAACAAGGATCCAGCAAATACAACAAATAAAATAAATCAATTAGCTGAAGAAGGTTTAGTTAGCTTCAAAAAAGGTTTAAAAAATAGTAAAATACCTTTTTTAAAATATGATAAAATAGAAATAGCTATTTAATAATTATTAATTTAAATAAAAGGATAAATATGGTAGAAGATGCAGATAAAAAATATAATTTTGATTTAGAAAAACAAACTATATATCTTGTAGCTGGATTTAAAGCCAGTAAATATTATAATGAAAATTTGTAGGGATCAGAATTTGAAAAAGCCTTTAATACATATAAACATAGTCGAAGCAATGAAACTGTTGCAATAGATGTAGATAAAAAAACTTGTTAAATTAAAAGATCGGTTTGAATTTTCTATAAAATCAAATAATAAAATATTAAAAATAAGTAAATAATTATAAACTAAAATAATGAGTTTATAGCATCTAAAATATTTGGATATTGACTATGTAAGGTTAATAGATATACTACATATATTACAACAAGTATTATCAACAAAATTAATATTACTGTTAATATAGTCTCTGCTGAAGAAAAAGGTTTTTTGTCCTCTTTTTTATAATGAATATTTCTCCTATGAAGTGAAGAAGGAGTATATTCAGTGTTAGTATCCTTTTGAGGAGTATTTGTATTTGTTTTCCTCAGATTTTCCATTATAGGGACATTTCTATTTTTTGCTTCGTTCTCTTCAAAATTATCCTGTTTTTCCTCTGGTTCTTCTTGAATGAAAGGTTCTTTAGTAATTGAACCATGTTCTGCTTCATCCATAGCTAATTGCTCACTTAAAGATAACTCTTTTTGAGATTGAGGTTCAAATCGTTCACTTTGTAGATTAACTCTTTTTTCATTGTTTAAGTTAGGCTGGGGGTTTAAATTAGTTTCATTGTTTATTTTAGCTCCAGTCTGAGGCTTTTCATCAAAATAAAGATCATCTAAATATTTTTCATATTTATCTTCAACTTCATTGTTAGGGGTTATAGGCTTATTCTCATGAGTATCATTGTATAATCTATCATCACTATATAGATCATCATGACCATCATATGATATAGAAGGTTTTTCTGGTATTGAATCATCTATAGAGTTTTGTTCTCCTGGTTGTGCTCTTTCTTGCACTGGAGGTATTCCTGGTTCATTGGGAATTTGGTTATTTTCATTGTTAAAATTGCTTTTTTGTGGGTCAGTTTTGGCACTATTTTTATTACTAGCTATACTAGTTAATTCTGGGCCTACAAGTTCACTCATACATTCTTCACAATAATTTTTTCCAGCAATAGTTATTGTACAGTCTTCACATAACTCTTTCCCACAGAATTGACAGTTAGCTACAGAATCTCTATTGGGATGTTTTTCACAACTCATGGTTATACCTTTGTTGATTTTTATAAAATTTTAAATTTAGCTCTTAAATATTATATAAGTAATATTAGTAATATTATTTATATAAGTAATATTTAGATATTTACTTAATATTAAGATATTTAATAATTTTTAAAGCATTGTATTATCATTGTTCTACTTATTATTTATATTTAATGTTTTTTAACTATTTTTAGCTATGATTTTAATATAATTTTTTATTTTGTATATTAGTAATTAATTTAAAAATTAATATAAATGAAAAAATTAATAAAAAATTAATAATGAAATTAATAATGAAATTAAATAAAAGCGAAATAAAAAGTAAAATAAAAGTAAAATAAAAATAACATCTAAAAATAAAAATTTAATAAAATTCAATAAAAGCTAATAAATAATAAATAAATTATAATTAATAGAGAACTAATAAAAAGCGATAATAATTTATTAATATTAATAATACTATTAGCACTATTTATATTACTATAATTATTTGTGCTTTGTTATTATTACTATCATTATTATTACTATTATCATTACTATTATTACTATTATTAATATTATTATTCTTATTTTTATTCATTGGTTATAATTATTCTTTGGACTTTGGCCAGGTTAATATTTTTGGAATTTTAGTCTTTTTGTATTGGTTTTTAATCAGTTCAGGCCAATTATTCTCATCAAAACCTTTTTGAGCTAAAAATCCAAATAGCCAACGAGTTAAACCTAAACCAGTACATCCTGTCCAAAGTGTGTGTTTATGCGCTTCTCTAATAGAAAATCCTTCAGTAAAATGAGTTCCATGAACATTAGCAGAAACAACAGCTACTCCTTTTTCCTGTCCTGGAACTTTTAATCTCATCTCATACTTTGGAACATCTGGAAATTCAATTCCTCTATTTTCGACTTTTCTACCTTCAAGATAAAATGGATCGTCCCCAATTTCAGTATACCATTCAAGTTCAAGTTTGGTAGCTAATTCATGAGATAATTCAAGTGTAAAATCTCTAATTTCACTTGTTTCTTCAGGTTTATCTATCCATACTAGTTCAATACGCTGGAATTCATGAACTCTATCTATTCCTTTAGCTCCTCCGGATTCCCATCTATATGTCCAACCACTTTTATCATAAAACTTTATTGGAAGATCTTTCTCATCTATAACTTCATGGGAAAGAAATTCATAAAATGGTTCACATTGTGCAGCAGCTAAAACATAAGCAGGATCTTTAAGTCCACTTTTAAGGAGATCCATTGGAATTTCTCTATTAATAGCTAGTTCATTTTTAAATTTGTTAAAAACTTCAGGGTCACGTTTAGGTGCACTACAGTAATACATACCTTCAGGAAGTCCATCTAAATATCTCATCTTATCCATCGTAGGAATAGGAATCAGTTTAGGGAATAAACATTCATCAAAACCAAGCTTTTCAACTATATTATCTATTAAAATTTTTTCAAAAGCTCTTTGAAGTGCTGTCATTTGAGGTCCATAAAACCATTGACCTCTTCCAGGGAATGTTTTTATCCAACCAAGTTCAATAGCTTTTTCAGTAACGTCTCCTTCAAAATAAGTTTGAAATTCCCCACTACGAGCAATTATCTCTCCAGGAGTAATTTTAGTAACTGAAAATGTAAGATCTTTTTCATTTAAATCTTCAGATGGTTCTCCAGCAGCATTTATGTTTTCCTTATAATTTTCTTTTTTAGATTCATCTACATCCTCTTTTTTGGTACTTATATGTTTTATAATCCTATTTACGCCTTGTTTTCTAATTTCAGATTCAGTAATATCTTTAATAGTGACTATAACATAGTTATCTTTAATTTGAAAATCATCTATTTGTGGAAGGCTTCTAACTAATTGGTGATTGATTTCATATTTTCCTTCTCCAGTAGGGATAATTACTTGATAATTGTCAATATGAAGTTTTCTAATCCCTAAGTGATATTTTTTACCAAGTAATTGAGTTAATGGTTTTTTAATTCTAAGTAATCCATCGTGGGATCTTACTTTACTACCAGATTCTATTTTAATAGATAATTCATTATCTTTAATATTCCAATCAGTTATCTTTGCTCCTTCACTTTCATTACCTTCTTTTACACCTTTGAGCAATATATTTTCATTTGCTTCATCAATAAATTTAGCTATATCTTCTTTAGCATCTTCAGCATTTTTATTAAATGTTATTGTCCCGCTAAGTAAAAATTTCATAATTTCACCTATAAATATTAATAACTCATTTTTGCTTTTGTTTTCAATATAATGTCTATTTTTAATATAATATCTAATCGAAATACTTATAATTATACTTTATCTTATAAAAATACTTATAATTATATTTAATATTATAAAAATACTTAATAATTATTACTTAATAATTATAAAATTTTTTCATTTTATAAAATTAAGAAAGCTTTGATTTTTTAATAGTTATAACAATTAGATATTGAGTAGTTTTAATCGATTATAATTTGAACTATATATTAGATATAAGTATATTTGCAATACTATATATTGGATATAAGTATTTGCAATAATATATTATAAGATATCTATATTATAAAATAGCTATAAATAAAATACTTATATTATAAAATAATATATTAAAAAACATATTAAATAAAAATACATCTTATAAAATAATATACACATCAATTTATCTATTATAAAATAATAAGAATATTATACAATGGATTAATAATATAGTTCAATGAATAATAAATGTTTAATATTATTATTTATTATTTTATTTACTCGATGCCGATTCAATTATTTTTTCAACTAATATTTCCGAAAATATTAAATCATCAGCTGTAGCTAGAAATGTAGAAAGAGAATCAGATTCTAACTTAAAAGTAAGAATATTATTTTCCTTATTAGATTTAACATAACCTTTATTTTCAACATCCAATGATTTTAAAGATATGTCAGCATCTTTGGAATTTTTATATTCCATCTTAATTTCGGCATCTATTTTCATTTTATCAAACATCTTTTTAAAATAAAATTAGTAGTGTTTTAAATTTAGAATATTTAAATAAATTTATAA
Organism: Methanobrevibacter arboriphilus JCM 13429 = DSM 1125; assembly: GCF_002072215.1. Taxonomy (NCBI): domain Archaea; kingdom Methanobacteriati; phylum Methanobacteriota; class Methanobacteria; order Methanobacteriales; family Methanobacteriaceae; genus Methanobrevibacter; species Methanobrevibacter arboriphilus. Next base: position 32,585 of record NZ_JXMW01000030.1, on the reverse strand, counting down.
TATTCAAAGATATTTTTGTTTTTAATATTATATATCTTTATTGATATAATCTTAATTGATATATAATATATCTTACAAGACCTATCTTATAAGACCTATCTACAAGATATTTCTTACAAGACTTATCTACAAGATATATATTACAAGACCTATCTTACAAAATATATCTTTATTGATATGAAAGATTAATCATATCTATCTTAGAAAGTTAAGATAAGATTATAAAAACTGTTTATTTAAATTTAGTAAATTTTAGCTTTATCATTAAATTCTGTTATTAAATCTCTTAATTCTATTTAATAGTAATTTTTTAGAAAAGTATATATATGAAAAATAATTTAATTAGTTAATAGATATGGTAATTGAAAATTATAGGATTTAAACATATAATAAAACAATAGAAAAACATAGAAAACCAATATTCTTATTAAATATAATTTAATTATAATCTTTAAGAACATCTTTTGACTAACACTTTTTTACACAACGAATACTTTAGGTTTATCTTTTATAACAATTGTTATTATGATTTAATCAAAATTTAGGTTACTATACTCTAATTATATACTCTAACTACTAAAATTACAGGTTTTGAAATAATGAAAAAAAATAATAGAAGGACACATGGTATTTTAATAATACTTGGTATTTTCATGGTATTATTTTCGGTTTCTAGTGTAAATGCTGCTAATAGTACTCATATTGTAGTTGATAAAATTTCTGATACTACTGAGAATGGTTATGTTAATATTAGGGCTACAATATATGATGAGAATAATAATACATTATCTGGAAAGATGATAGATTTTTCAATTAATGGTGGGCATTGTAATGGTCATATAGTATCTGATGAAAATGGTGTAAGTGGTATGTATAACTATTTTGTACAGCAGTCAGGTAAAAATACAGTTAATGTTAGTTTTGCAGGTGATAGTGAATATTCAAGTAGCTATGCAATTGCCACTTTTAATGCTATAAGCCCAAATAATCAAAATAATACGACTTCAGACAATAAAAACATTACAAAAAACATTACAAAGAATGTTACAAATACTCCTGATAAAAAGATTGTAAAAACTTCTTTGAAAGTTAAAAATGGTTATGCTACCTCGAAAGGTAAATTAGCTTTAAAATCTATTTTTAATAATCTTGGTCCAAATAAAAAGACATTTTTAGTAACTTATAAAGTTCCTAAAGGTTTAACATATAAAAAACCATTAGTTAGTAAAGGAGTAAAATTTGTTTATAATAAAAAGACTAGGATAGTTACATTAAAAATAAAAAATTTAAAAGTCGGTTCAAAAAACTCAGCAAAAGTTATTTTAAGGTTCAATGCTAAAAAAGGAGCTTATAAATTTATACCTTCAGTCATTAAGACTTCTGGATTAAAAACTATCTCAAACAATAAAATAAAAGCTGTTGTAAGAAGATAGCTATCTTATTTTATAGTTTACTATCTTGAATTAAAATAGAGCATTAACTTGAATAGGCTATAAATTAAAATAGATTGGATATGCTATTAAATTAAATAGGTTATTAAGCTGAATAGGCTATAAATTGAATAAGTTATTATTTAAAATAAAATGTTGGGCTGGAATGGCTATAAAATTATTAAAATTTTAATATTTTAAATAATTTCGTAATAAGATCCTTCATGACAGGATTTACAAACTGGTTTGCCACTTACAAGATTCTGTTTACTATCCATAATTTGTTCACTACATATAGAGCAAAATTTTTCATCTCTTGGTCTCCCAGGAAGTTCATTTTCGTCTATTCTAATTTTAACTTTTTGTATATTAAATAATTCCTCACTAGGAGTGTTTTTAACTCTTTTAATTTTTTCTTCAATTGTCTCTTCAGGATATTCACTTTTTTCATTTTTATTGCTAGCTATTCTAATAGCTTCTCCTGTAGATATTTTATAAAACGTTGCTGCAAACTTTCCATAGTTTTTAAGTTTCAATGTTCTTTTACCTAAACTACATCCTGTTACTGCTTGAATAGCATCAGCCATACATCTATCAATTTCTAAGAATACAATCAAGTCTTTGTTTTTTTTCTGATTAAAATCCATATTTAATTCTTTCATTGCATGAATCGCCATTTTAGTTCCAGAAACTATTCCTCCACAAACCTCTCCATGCAAATTCTTTGCTTTTTCTAATTGTTCATCGAATAATTCTGTTTCAGATAATTTAGACATTTTAATCACATTTTTAGTTTATTATTTTAATATTATTTTCTATAATAGTTCTAACATTATTTCTTATAATAATTCTAATATTGTTTCTTATAATATCATATGTTTTAATGATATTTCTTATAATAGTATTAGCTATTCTAATGATATTACTCTAATAGTATTACTTATTTTAATAGTATTCTTTACAATATTGTTTCCTATTCTAATAGTATTTCCAATTCAGATGCAATTTTTTTTATAGATTTAAGGGCATTTGAATTTTCATAGCTCATTAATGCTTTTCCTTCCATATCAGACATGACAACATCATTATCCATTGGAATAGCTCCTATAAACTCAATATTAATTTTTAAAAGGTTTTTTTCTACAAAAACTTTTTGTTCTGAGGAAGAACATTTATTTAAAATAGCAAGAACCTTCTTGATACCTATGTCTGTTGCTAGTTTTTTAATTCTTTCTGCAGTTTCAATAGATTTTAAACCAGGTTCAACAACGACTATCATAGCATCTACAGATTCAGCAGTTTTCCTTCCAAGATGTTCTATTCCTGCTTCCATGTCTAATATTACAATTTCATCTTTTTTTACAACTATATTCCGAAGTAATGCTTTTAGAAGTACTGCTGCAGGACATACACACCCGTCACCACCTTTTTCAACAGTTCCCATTACCATTATTTTCAATGATCCATCTTTTTTGTAATCAAAAGATAATTTTTCAGGAAGGTCGGTTATTTTCGGATTGATTTTAAAAACTTCTCCAAAGGAAGATCCACTATCTGCACCAGTTCTTTCTTTAATTAAATCTCTCATTGAGGAAATAGGTTCTATTTTTTCTCTTATTCCTAAGCTAGAGGCTAAATTCATATCAGGATCAGCATCAATAGCAAATACATCATGATTTTCTGATAATATACAAGCTAAAGTACTAGATATTGTTGTTTTTCCAACACCACCTTTTCCTGTAATAGCTATTTTCATTTTTTCCCTCTTATTTTCAATTTTCTCCCTCTTACTTTCATATTCCTCTTATTTATTCTTATTTTCTATTATTTTATTTCCATTATTCCTATTTTTTTATATATAAATTATGTAATCTATGTGTATTATATTATTTCTATTTTTTCTATTAATTATTATTTTATTTCCATTAGTTATTATTATAATTATTATTATTCTATCTCTATCTTTTATTATTCTTATTCTGTTTTTATTATTATGATTATTTTTTATTATATTATTAAATAAATTAATTTTAATAAGTTAATATTAAATTAGCACTGAATTAATATAGATTTAATATAGATTTAATATAAATTATATTTTTAGAATAAAGTTTACCTGCCATCATATAGATAATTTTATCTGTAGTCAATATACATTATAATTTAGTTAATTAATTATTAAATATTATTAAATATAATTAAATATAATTAAATTAAAATTTTAAACAAGAATTAAAATAAAATTTTTTGTATTAATAATTAAAAAGAAATTGTTAAAAATAACTATTAAAAATAATTATTAAAAGGAAATTGTTAAAAGGGAATATTAAAAAAATAATTATTAGTGATACTAATTAAAAGATAATAATTATTAAAAAGAATTATAAAAAGGAATTTGTATGAAAATTAATCTAAATTTTTTAATTCAAGAAGTTTTTAAAACAATCGCCTTTGGTTTTATTCTCTTTTTTGTAGCTTATATTAGTTTAAATCTTTTTATCTCTATAAATGTTTATTATTTATTTCTAATAGCTATTTTATTATCTATAATCAACACAATCTCTTCTGTTTATGAAAAAGAAAAAACAAGAAAAATTACAAGATATCTTTCAGAATTTTCTCAGATTCTTTTATGGTTTTCTTTAATGTATCTGATTTTATCAGTAGCTATTTATTTACTCAATTTAATAGTAAAAATACCTATAAATCATTTAATTATAATTTATAGTCTAATAATTCCAATAATTACTATATATGGATATATAAAAGGGCATAAAATTAAAATAAAAGAACATGATCTCTTTATCAAAAATTTAAAAGAAGAAATAAGTATAATCCATTTTTCCGATGTTCATATTGGTTCAATTAGGGGTGAAAAACTTTTAAAAGATATTGTTTCTAAAATCAATTCAACAGATGCTGAAATAGCTATTTTATCTGGTGATTTAGCTGATGGGTCAACACCAATCAAACCTGATGATTTTTCTCCTTTAAAGGATTCTAAAATTCCCATAATATTCACTCCTGGAAATCATGACTATTATCTTGGTTTGGAAAATGTTATTAAAGCAGCTGAAAATGCTAACTTGAAAGTATTATTCAATGATAAAATAGAGTTCAAAGGTTTGTCTATACATGGGTTTTTTGTTTCTTCGATTTTAAAACCTGGTGTTTCAATTGAAAATAGTAATGATTTTTCAATGATTAATTCTGATGATGTTAATATTGTTATTAATCATTTTCCTGTGTTTTGGAATGAATTTAGAAGTATGGGTGTTGATATACAACTTTCTGGTCATACACATGGAGGTCAATTTTATCCAATCAGATTTTTAATAAGGGTAATGTTTAGATATGTTCGAGGAATTTTTAAAGAAGATAATAAATATTTAGTTGTTAGTGATGGGGTTGGAACATATCAAGCTCCAATTAGATGGGGAACTGATTCAGAAATCCTTTTATTAAGATTAAAAAAGATATTAGAATGATTTTAACAATATAATTTTATTCTTTTATTAGTTTTTATTATTCTTATTTTTATCATTATTTTTTTATTCTTGCTTTTTATTATCTTTTTATTTTTTCTCTTACTGTTCCTTTCAAGTGCTTTTCTATAAATTTTAGATATATTTTTTTAGAAATCTTTTTATTTCGTTTATTATTTTTTTTAAATATTTTATTATTTGTAGGATTAAATTTTTTTATTTTTAAAATAAATTTTTTTATTGACATTGATTATAGTAACATTTATTAATAGTTATAAAAATAAATAATCTTATTCTATCTAGTTATGTATATTAAATTTAAAATAAAAATAAATAAAAATATTTATACTGATATTATGCTTTTATATAATACATTTTAAGTTTTAAACTTTATATTATATGGACATAATATAAATTATTGCATTATTTATGGAAATAATATAAATTATTGCAATATTATGAATTAAAAAGTTTTTAACAATGTCCATTTGGTATAATAAGTATTTTATTAATTTATTGATAGAAATATAATTATATATAATTCAATTTTATTATGGAGGACTATTAATGGTTCGTGCTTATACAAGAAGAGAATATATAAGAAAAATTCCTGGTTCTAAGGTAGTTCAATTTGATATGGGAAATTTAACTGATGAATTTCCAGTAAAAGTAAGTTTAGCTGTAAAAGATCCTGCTCATATTAGTCATAATGCTCTTGAAGCTGCTCGTATTGCTTCTAACAGATTTATGCAAAGAAAAGCTGGAAGGATGGGTTATCATTTGAAAATTAGAGTTTTCCCTCATCAAATTGTGAGAGAAAATCCAATGGCTACTGGTGCAGGTGCAGATAGGGTTCAAAATGGTATGAGAAAATCTTTTGGTAAATCTATCAGCTCAGAAGCTATTGTGAAAAAGAATCAAAAAGTTTTATCTATTGATACTAACAAGAAAAATTTCCAAGATGCTAAAGAATCTTTAAGAAGAGCTGCTATGAAATTACCTGTAAGCTGCAGAATTGTAGTTGATAAAGGTGAAGAATTAGTCAAATAAACTCATAAATTTAACTATCTACAAAATAATTATTATTACAATATCTAGTTATATTTTAGAGTATTTTATTACACTATCTAATTATATTTTAGATTTCATAAATATATAAAGTTACAAAAGATTACAAAACAATTTTAATACTTAAATTCTTTAAAATAACATTTTTAATGGCTAAAATTATTATTAAAAATTTAAAACTCAACAAGGATGAAAAATATGTATGTTGAAACATTTGAAAATATAAGTAAGGATGATGTTGGAATTGCTGGAGGAAAAGGGGCTAATTTAGGTGAATTAACCCAAGCAGGAATACCAGTACCTCCAGGATTTGTAGTTACTGCAGAAACTTATAATAAATTTATGAATGATACTGGAATATTTGATAATATCATGAATATATTAAGTGGAATTGATATTAACAATACTAAAGAACTTCAAAATTCTGCTGAAAAAATTAAAAAAATTATCATTGAAACCAATATTCCTGAAGATATATCAGCACTTATTATTGAAGCTTATAATGCACTCTGCCAAAAAGTTGGAATTGAAGATGTTCTTGTAGCTATTAGATCATCTGCAACAGCTGAAGATTTACCTGAAGCATCATTTGCAGGACAGCAAGATACTTTTTTAAATATTTATGGTGCAGAATCTGTAATTGATTATGTTAGGAAGTGTTGGGCTTCTCTTTTTGAAGCTAGAGCAATATTTTATCGTGAAGAAAACAATTTTGAACATTCCAAAGTATATATTGCTGTGGTTGTTCAAGAAATGGTTGAGTCTGAAAAAGCAGGTGTAATGTTTACTGTTAATCCTTCTACTGGTGAAGATATAGCTCTTATCGAAGGGTCATGGGGACTTGGAGAAGCTGTTGTTTCTGGTTCTGTAACACCAGATACTTATTATGTTGACAAAAAATCTAATGAAATATTAAACTTTAGTATAGCTGATAAAAAGGTAATGTTTGAAAAATTACCTAGTGGAGAGACTAAACAAGTTGATGTTCCTGAAGAATTAAGAAATGAAAGAGTCTTATCAGAAGCAGAACTTGTTGAATTAACAGAAATGGGTAAAAGAATCCAAAATCATTATAATGCTCCTCAAGATACTGAATGGGCTTTCTATGATAATACTCTTTATATGTTACAATCTAGACCAATCACTACTTTAGAAAATGGGTCTGAAGCTGGAGATAAAGGATCTGATATTGAAGATAGGGAAGTTATTGTAAGAGGTCTTGGTGCAAGTCCTGGTATGGCTTCTGGTACTGTAAAAATCATTAAAAAGATTGATGAATTAGATAAAATTAAAGATGGAGACATAATGGTTACAACAATGACCACTCCTGATATGGTTCCTGCTATGAAAAGATCTAGTGGAATAATTACTGATGAAGGTGGAATAACTTGTCATGCAGCTATTATCTCTCGTGAACTTGGAATTCCTTGTGTTGTTGGAACTGGTAATGCTACTGAAGTTCTTAAAGAGAATATTAAAGTAACTATTGATGGTAAAAAAGGTCTTGTTTTTGAAGGAGAATTCCATATAGCTGAAGAAAAAGTAAAAGATGAATCTGCTGTTTCTCAAGCACCTGCTCCAATTATCACTGTCACTGAAGTTAAAGCTAATGTAAGTATGCCTGAAGCAGCTAAAAAAGCTTTTGCTACTGGTGCAGATGGTGTTGGTCTTCTTAGAACTGAACACATGATGTTAACTTCTGGTGTTCATCCAAAGAAATTTATTCTTGATGGTAAGGAGAATGAACTTGTAAAAATATTGATGGAGAATATCTTAAAAGTTGTTGATGTTTTCTATCCAAAACCTGTGTGGTATAGAACTTTAGATGCTCCTACTGATGAGTTCCAAACTCTTGATGGTGGAGAAGATGAACCTTATGAACATAATCCAATGCTCGGTTGGAGAGGTATCAGAAGAGAGCTTGATGAACCAGAAATACTTAAAGCAGAATTTAAAGCTATTAAAAAGCTTCATGAGCAAGGTTATACTAATATTGGAATTATGATTCCATTATCACAAAGCCCAGATGAACTTATAAAAGCTAAACAAATAGCTGAGGAAGTAGGGCTTAGACCTCATAAAGATGTTGATTTTGGTATAATGGTAGAAACTCCTGCAGCTGCTTTAATCATTGAAGACTTTATTGATATTGGAATTGATTTTGCAAGTCTAGGAACAAATGATCTTACTCAATACACCCTTGCAGTTGATAGAAATAATGAGTTAGTAGCTAAAAATTATACTGAAGAGCATCCTGCGGTTTTAAAATTAATTGAGAGAACTATTAGAAAATGTAATGAAGCTGGAGTCACATCTAGTATTTGTGGTCAAGCAGGTAGTAAGCCACATATCGTTGAAAAACTTGTTGAACTTGGAATATGTAGTGTTTCAGCTAATACTGATGCTGTTAGTGATGTAAGACATACTGTAGCTAGGTCTGAGCAAAAGTTAATCTTGGATGCAGCAAGAAATCAAAAGAAATAAGATTTAATTAAATCTTATTGATTATCTTTTTATTATCTATTTTTAATTTAATCTATAATTTTTATTTATTTTATTAATTAGTTAATTAATCACATAATCATTCATTTATAACATAATCATTTATTATAACATAATCATTCATTATGATAATCATTCATTTATATAATCATTTAATTATCATTGTATTTATTAGCATGTTCGTTATTCTGTTTATTATTTTAATGATTGTATCTAAAGGGTATTTCAATGAATCAAGAACCATTAGAAAAAGAAAAAATATTAGAAGAATTGTCTAAACTCAAAAAACAAGATTTAGAATATTCTGATGGAAGAATTTTAGGGTCAATGTGTACTCGTGCTGATCCTTTAGCTAAAGAAGTATTTTGTGATTTTTTAGATGCAAATCTTGGAGATCCTGGTCTTTTTAAGGGAACTCAAACTCTTGAAGATGAAGTTATTAGAGATATTGGATCCTTTCTTTCACTTGAAAAACCCTTTGGTAATGTTGTTACTGGGGGAACTGAAGCTAACTTAATGGCTATTCGTGCTGCTCGTAATATGGCTAGAGAAGAAAAAGGTATTGGAAATATTAATAGTGAAAATGGATATTCTATTCCTGAGATTATTGTTCCTAAGTCTGCTCATTTTTCATTTAAAAAAGCTGCTGATTTACTTAATTTAAAACTTATTGAAGCAGATTTAGATGAAAATTATCGTGTTGATATTGAATCTGTTAAAAAAAACATTTCTGATAATACCATTGCTATTGTAGGAGTAGCTGGTACTACTGAACTTGGCATGATTGATCCAATTGAAGATTTATCGAAGTTAGCTCATGATAATGATATTTATTTTCATGTTGATGCTGCTTTTGGTGGGTTTTCTATTCCATTTTTAAAAGATTTTGGCTATGAAATGCCTGTTTTTGATTTTTCTCTTGAAGGGGTTTCTTCTATAACTGTTGATCCTCATAAGATGGGTCTTGCTCCTATTCCTTCTGGAGGTATACTTTTTAGAGAAAAAAAATATTTAGATGTTATGGCTGTTAAATCTCCATATTTAACTTCTAAAGAACAATCAACTATTGTTGGAACTCGTTTAGGTGCTCCAGCTGCAGCTACTTGGGCAATTATGCAATATATGGGGAGAGAAGGCTATGCTAAAAATGCTAATGAATGTATGATTAATAGTGAATTTTTAGCTGACGCTTTATTTAAAGAGGATTTTGAGTTAATAGTTGAACCTGAGTTAAATATTGTAGCTTTTACTCACCCAGAAATACCTACTGATGATTTAGCTAACATGTTAGAAGAAAAAGGGTGGATGGTTTCAGTCTCATCTTATCCAAAAGCTATTAGAATTGTTCTAATGGGGCATATAAAATATACTCACTTAATCGATTTTTTAACTAGTATTCGTGAGATTAAAAGTAGCTTGAATATAAGATAAAATTATCTATATAGCTTTCATTTAAATTAGTTTATATTTGATTATTTCATAGGATTTTGAGATCTGATTTTTAATTTTTTTATTATTAATGTTGTTTATAAAATTTTTAATGATAATTATGAAAGATATAAAAAAAATAAAAACTCCTATTTCTATTAAAGATATCGATGATTTGGAAGTAGGGGATAAATTACTTATTTCAGGAAACATCTTTACAGGTAGAGATGCAGTATTACCTAAGTTAAAAAGAAAAATAATTGAAAATAAAGATAGATCCAAAGATAAAATTCTTGCTAATTTAGAAGGTAGTGCTATAATGCACACTGCTGTTAGCGATGCTGGTATAGCTCCTACTACTAGTAATAAAGATGAAATTGAATCATCAATACATACATTATCAAAAGCAGGAGTTAGAATTCACATTGGAAAAGGTTCTCTAAGTGAAGAAACTATAAAATCTCTTAAAAATCAAAAATCTATTTTTGTAGTCACTCCTCCAATAGCAGCTCTTTTAACTGATTCTGTTAAATCAAAACAAATTGTTGATTATGGATATGAAGGTATTGAAGCACTTTTTAAGTTACAAGTAGAAAACATTCCTGGAATAGTGGCTATTGCTCATGGGAAGTCTATTTATTAGTTATTTTATTTATTAATATAATTATTCTAATCAGAATTATTTTAACCATAATTATTTTAACCATAATTATTCTAATTATCAATCATATTTTCTTTCTTTTTTTCTTCATTGATGTTTACTCTTTTACCTTCAGAGGTGGGGATTACTTCAAAAACAGCATCATCAAACTCAAGATTGAACTCTGTTCCATCCATTAACATATGTTGAAAAACAGCTAGTGAAGAAACTTCAGAGTGTGGTTGTTTTGTTACAGAAACATTATAATCTGATTTTCTATAGACCTTTGTTGGTACTCTTGATCCTCCAACAACAATTAGCTTATCTTTTGAAGATTCTCTTATTTCTCCTATAACATCTTGAACTTGAGATCCATACATTGTAAGATGAATTACTTCTCCACCCTTGTTTTGCCATTCTTCTATAAGATTCATATAATTTTTCTTATATTCAATCTTAAAATTTCCTCCCCATCGTTTTACAACATCTTCAACATTTTTCATAAGCTTTTCATCTTCTTCTCCACCTAAATATATTTTTGATGCTCCAAAAGCTCTTGATGTTAGACAAACATGGGTGGTTATTCTAGCATCTCTTTTTGATCTATGATCTAATCTTAAAACATTAATATTCATTATTATCACAAATTATTTATTAAATATGATTTATTATATTCTTCTTTTAATATATCCTTTATAATGTGATATTTATAATTAATTTACTGTAATTATTTATATTGATTACTTTAATTATTTTATAGTTATTTTACTGTAATTATTTATAATTGATTAATTTAATTTAATTATATTATGTTTATTTTAGTAATTATTTTACATTTATTTTATATTTACTAAATCTATTTATTTTATATATTTGAGGTAATTTTAAAATATTCTTATTTGAGACAATAATATCATTATTAACATAAATAAAAGTGAAAATAATCTACCAATTTCATTTGAAGCACCTAAAACATCACCAGTGGCTATTTTAAAGTTTTTCTTTCCAATTAAGCTAATTAATGCTCCTCCGAATGCTCCTCCGATAACTCCGAATGCTCCTATAATTCCTCCAAAGAGATAACCGATAGCTAATGTTATAATTAATGTAGCTATAAATTTTGGTATTGTCATTGATTTTATAAAGTACATTCCAGTCCCATCATTCCCTGGCTTTGAAGAAATTGCACAGCTAACTAAACCAACTTTCGCTGACATTTCACATATTAATATTGATGATATAAATCCTATTAAAAGTATAGAATTTAAAAAAGCAATTGTTAAAATCCCAACAATGAAAAATAAAGCTATTCCTCCAGTTCCAATCATAGAGTCTCTCATTACAGATATTTTTTTTTCAGGAGTACCATGTACCATTAAAGCATCTCCGATATCTATAAGTCCATCGAGGTGATGAAAACCATTAAACCATATTAAAAAACTATAAATAATGACAGAAATAATAAAAATCGGAAAATTCAGTATATTTAAAAATAGTCCAATTATTAAAGCGAAAAAACCAACTAAAGCACTTAGCACTGGCCAAAACCAAGTCATTTTAGCCATCTCTTCAATACTTGTGTATATATTTATTGGTAAAATTGTTGAAAATGTTAAAAGACCTGCTATGGATCTTATTTTTGATGATTTCTCACTAATGAAATAATCATCTTTTTGTTTGTCTTTTTCTGTCATTTAAATTCCTTTTTAAATTTTTTAATAAATCCTCTAATAAATTTTTTGATAGTACTTTTATTAGTAATTTTATTAGTAATTTTAATATTATCCTTAATAATACTCTTAGTACTCTTAGTGATAATTTTAGTAATACTTCCAGTAATACTTTTAATAATATTTTTAATAGATTTGTTTGTTTTTATATTTTTTTAGTTTTCTAGTTTTTAGGTATATGTTTGTTTTTTTAATTTTTTAGTTTTTTAGATTTTTTAGTTTTTTAGTTTTTAGTTTTTTTTGTTTAATAGTCTTCTTCAAACATTTTAGACATACAACCTGCTATAAGCCCAGCAAATATGTCATCTACCATTGGGCCTAATTTAGATAATATTCCTGGTTTTTTTTCATCATAACGTTTGAAATTAAATGTAGCTTTTGTTCCCGCTATTTGATTAGATATAGCTATTCCTAAAACTTCATCACTATATAAATAAGCAGGATCATCACTAACATCGACTTCTCTAACTCTATTGGCCTTAAAATCTTCTTCACATCTGATAGCTGACATCAAAAGAGCAATAACATTTATATCTTCCAGTGCTTTTAATATTTGATTTTTTAATCTCAGTTTTAATTCTTTTATTTTTTCTGGAGTTTCATCAATACCAACACATAGCTCCATTCCAGCATCTACAAGTAAATCAATAGTAATTCCTTCAGCTAATATATAATCAAGTATTCCAAAAGATAGTTCCATATTGGCCAATGATTTACTACAACTTTTAACCATTGTTCGCACTATTTCTTTTTCAATAGTTTCTATATTTTTATTACTATGTAAATTAATTAATTCCATTAATTTTTGTTCTTTTCCTTCATCAAATCCAATTGGTGATTTACAAGCTAAAATTATAGATTCATTATTATTTAAAGCATCATGTATATGCTCTGGTAGTCTTAAATAGTCGAAATACTTAATCTTTGTTTCAATTGCTATTTTATATAATCTTATAAGTTCTCTCATAGTTAAACTTTCATCTATATATATTATCTGATTTAAATTCAATTCAAGAGAATTAGAATCTCTTTTAACTTTAGCTATTTTTAGATAATCAGTTAATTTTATAAGATTAAGATTGTTATTCATGAAATTTATAATTGTTAAACTATCTGAATTTTCTAAAAAATAATTTATATTGTTGTTAGAGTTAATTTCAGGATTTTTACTATTTTCATTTTCAGTATTAATATTTTCAAGATTGGATCGATTAACAGGAAATTGTTGAGCAATATAGCTATTATGTTCATTATAACTGTTGAAATTACTTTTAATCTTTTTTTCTTTTTCAAAATGCTTAAGAGATGTTTTAAAATTATCTTCTGAATTATAATTAGTTGATAATATAATTATATTTTTTACAATATCAATCCCACTATTTATTTGGTTTTCAGGATCGAAACCATCACAGAATGTTAGAAAATAGTTTGGATTTTCCATATAAAAATAATCATAGTCACTATAGAGTTTTATATCATTAAAGATTTTCTTAGTTCTTTTTTTAGTCTTAAATTTGTTTTTTCTATTTTTCATGATAATCACCCATAGAGCTATAAATCCTTTAACTTCAGAAATTTATTAATTTGTTCTTTAGATAATCTTGTATGATCTTATATATGTTTTTATAAATTCTAATTTCACTTATTTTTAATATTACAAAAATTAATCATATTTTAAACAATATAAATAATATACGTATTAGTCATATTTTAAATAATATAAGTATTAATCATATTTTAAATTCTCAATTATTAATAAATTCTCATTTATTAAATTTTTGATTATTATATTTTTATTTATTATAAGATTCCATTATTTTATATTAAATTGTTTCAATTATATTAAAATATTTCAATAATATTATTTATATTGTTTAACATATTTACTTTAAAGTTTAAAAATATTTTTTATTATAAATAAAATTAATATCTAAATAATTACGATGTTTTTTTGGAAAGGGAGATTATGGTACTAATAATAGATCCTCAAAATGCAGGAATAGCTGGAAATATGATTGGAGGGGCATTCATTGATTTAGGTTGTAATCATGAGGAGATGAAGCTAGTTATGGAGTATGTGGCTAATGATTTTGGTGGAGTTAATGTTAAGATAAATAATGTTAATAAAGCAGGAATCGAATCTATTTTTTTAGAAGTTGAAACTATTGATAAAGATAATCATAATAATCATTCTATTTCTTATAAAGAGCTTTTATCTAAAATAAATCAAATTGAAGAGATCGAATTTCAAAAAAAGAATAGTATTTTTGGAAAAGAGCTGATAAAGGATATTTTCAATATTTCAAGAAAAGTTTTTAAAAGGATCGCTGTATCTGAGGCAAAAATTCATGGAAAATCTTTGGAAGATGTTAATTTTCATGAAGTTGGTGCTGCTGATGCAGTTGCTGATATTTTTGGCTCTGTTTTTGGTTTTTGTAAACTTGGATTCCATAATAAAAAAGAAAAGGTCATTGGATTGCCAGTTGCTGTTGGTGGAGGTTCAGTTAAATCAGTTCATGGTATGATTCCTGTTCCAGCACCAGTTACTCTTGAAATTATTAGTGAAAGAAATATTTCTTCTTTTGGAGGGCCAGTTAATGCTGAAATAGCTACCCCAACAGGGGTTGCATTATATGCTGAGCTTTGTGATGAATTTATGGATTTTCAACCTTTTATAAAAGTTGATAAGATTGCTTATGGAGCTGGAAAAAAAGATTTTGATTTTCCTAATGTTTTAAGAATTATTAAAGCTAAATCAAATATAAAATCTCAAGGTATTGATGTTATAGAAACTAATGTGGATCATTTATCTGGTGAAAGCATAGGTTATCTTTTTGATAAATTAATGAAAGAAGGTGCTCGTGATGTTTTGGTTATACCTGTTATAATGAAGAAAAATCGACCAGGGGATATCATTAAGGTAATTTCAAGAAAAGAAGATACTGATAGGCTAGTTTCTATTATATTTAAAGAAACTGGTACATTGGGAATAAGAGTTTCTCAAAACTTTCATAGAGGAATAGCTAATAGGGAGTTTATATCTTTAGATATAGATATTGAAGGTGAAATTGAATCTATTAAATTTAAAATAGGCTATATTGATGGTGAAATTATATCTTCAAGACCCGAATATGAAGATATAAGAAAAATTGCTACTAAAAGAAACATTCCTTTGAATAAAGTTTTAAATCTAGCTAATTTTGAAATTAATCAGTATTTATCTAATTTAAGATAAAGTACATCGTGATGATGAAGTATTTATTATAAATAATAAGCATTCCTTATGGATAATGAAGTATATTTTATAAGTAATAAAGTATTTTTTTTTATATAAT
The DNA here is from genome assembly GCF_002072215.1 of Methanobrevibacter arboriphilus JCM 13429 = DSM 1125. Lineage (NCBI taxonomy): Archaea > Methanobacteriati > Methanobacteriota > Methanobacteria > Methanobacteriales > Methanobacteriaceae > Methanobrevibacter > Methanobrevibacter arboriphilus. Next base: position 16,967 of record NZ_JXMW01000030.1, on the reverse strand, counting down.
GAAATATTCCTTATGGATAGTGAGATGATTATTATGGATTTTTCTAATAATATTACTTTTCAAAGAGTTTATTATGATAATATTTCTAAAACATTATTTGTCATTTTTAGAAATGGACACGGTACTAAATATGCACATCATAATGTTCCTAATGAAGTATTTCAAGGTTTTAAAGAGTCAAATTTTTCTAATAAGTTCTATTATCAAAATATTAAATATAAATATTCTCATAAAATAGATTTTTTAACTGATGAAGATCACAAATATCTTAATTTTCATGATTATTAACAACTTGATTAAAAAATTCTATGCTTTATTTTTAGATATTTTTATATTATTCTTATATTTATTTTTTATATTATTTTTATAATTATTTTTATATTATTTTTCATTGTATTCTTTATTTAATTATTTTTCAATTTTTAATAATAATGGTTATTATTTATTAGTTAATATATACATAGTAAATATATATATATATATATCACATTCAAGTTTATATTAATCATGTTCTTTTTTGTATTTTTTATATAGGTAGGTTTATATTAAAGATATTAATAAAATATAAGGTAGAGAATGTTCACTCCATATTTATAAATTATTTGTTAGAGGAATAAATTTTAAGATTCTGATTTTGTTCTTTAAAAATGGTGTTTGAGTTCTATGAGAAAGTTACGTTCGATTATATCTCAGTTTACGATAATTGATATTGTGATTTTAGTTTTCATTATAGGGGCTTTATTGTTCTCTATTTATACAATTGTTAGTAATGATGATGGTGATGTTGAGACTTATATATTCGATTCTCAGACCATTAACGATCTTCCTGATAAATATTCGATATTATATCATAAGGGTGAAATAGTTAAAGCTGAAATTAAAGGTTATAATCAAGAAGGTAAAGATATTAGTGCAAATGGAACAGTTATTTGGGTCGATGTTTATAGAGGAGAAAATATAAAAGTTGAAATCCTACCAGACAATTCAAATAAGCCTATAATGGCGGTATACGATGCAGATGATGCTGATATTTACATTGAAGAAATAATATTAAAAGGCACGGGCACTAAATATAAAAATGTTGTTGATATTAAAATCAAGCATCAAAGTGTTTCAACATTAGAAAATTTTGTATCTGGAATTCCTAATGGGACTAATTACACAATTTCAACAAGAATTAGTGTTAATAATGTGAATAATAATTTGTTTCAAAACTTATCAAATATTATGTATGATGATTTAAAAAAAGAGTCTATTCGACCTACTTTTAAAAATTCTTATCTCCAATTGGCTCTTGTAATGGCAGATAATTCTGATATTAGATTAGCATCAAAGATTCTTGGAAATATAAATGGTGAATCTGATGCAATTAATATTAGAATTTATAATGCAAATCAAGAGCAGATAAAATCAATTGAAGATAATTATGATGTTTTAAGTGTAAATAAGGTTACATAATAAAATTTTTTGGAAATATAAAATTATAATTTGTTTTGGAGTGAATTTTATGAGTTTTTTTTATTCTTTAGGAATGAGGGTATTTCTTTTTATTGAAAAAGCTTTTAGAAATTCTAAATTATTTGTTTTAATTTTTGAAATTATGTTGTCTGTTGAAAAGAGCTTTCTTAATAGTTATTTTAAAAATATTTATCCAAGTAATGATTTTATTAGTTTTTTAAGAAGGAGTAAGATATTAAATAATTATTTATTTCATCCTTTTTGTTTTTTAATTGTTTTTTCAATTTTTTTATTGATCTCTACAACTGATTTATCTTTTGAGTTGAAAGTTACATTATTTTTAGCTTTTATTAGTTTTATTGTTGGTGTTTTATGTTTACCAATGTGTTTTTTTAAAGATAAAAGTCAAAATCAGTTTATTAAGATTGATTATAATGATTTTTATTCAATTGGTTTTGTCTGTATACTTAGTGGTGTTTTATCTTTTTTTATTTGCACTATTACAATGGGTGGATTGCCTATTTTTAATCCTTCTTTGCGGTATAAATTGATACCTATTTTTACTATGCCTATTAGTTTGTTGATTCCTGGTGTAGGTCTTGTTGCTAGTTCTTATTTGCAGCGTTTTAAAGATAATAAATTAACTCTTTCTCAGGTAAGATTTAGATTTCTTGCTTTATCTTTCATTGCCTCATTTTTTTTATTTACTCTAGGATATAGGACACATTTGTGTGCTGTCATGCTCATGATGCTTATTATGGGCTATTATGGGAGAATAATTTCTATTTTGGAAGTTATAATTGTTTTAATTGTTGGATTTTTCTTTCTTTCAGGTTTTGGATATCTCAGGGCTATTGAAGAAAATTCTGCAAATAATTTAGGGCTTTTTGAATCTCTTAGATTTAGAGCTAATTTTACATTGAATGTTTTAAATCTTATAAATAGTGTTTCAGGAAATTTTGGCATTACTCATGGTAAGTTAATGCTTAGTGCAATTCCCGGAAGTAGTGGTCTTAGTACAAGGATGATTATTGGTAAATTAATAGCTTGGAGAGGTACTGTATCAATCACTCCTACTATTATTGGTCCTATGTTACTTGACTTTGGAAGATTAGGTGTGGTTCTCGGTATGTGTCTTATTGGATTTATATTAGGTTTAGGATATAAGATAATGAGAATATCAAAAGATTTTTCTTATATTTTTGTTTATAGTTTACTTCTAACCTATGCTATTATATGTATCGAAACTGGTTTGATGGAAATTAATGTTCTTGGCTACTTTTTACTGGGATTTTTATTTTATATGGCTAATATTATTTATAATAAGAAAATTAAGATTGGAGAATGTATTAATGGTTAAAGATATAGTGGATTATTCTTTAGATAATTTTTTAAATTTAATTATTGATTTATTAGTATCGATGGGTTATGGTGGTGGAAGAAAACAAACTCAAACAAACTTAAAAATAATAGATAATAAAAAAATTATTGTTGAAGGAGTCATAAATGAAGATATTTTAGGGTTTAGAAAAATTTACTTGCAAGCTAGGCAGTCTAGAGATATGATCTCTAAAATTGAAGTTGAAGATTTCATAAAAAAATTAAATGATTGTAATGCTGAAAATGGGGTTTTTATCACAACTTCAGATTTTGAAAACAAGAAATACAATGAAATTAAGAATATTCGACTAATAAATGGTGTTGAACTAATAAATCTAATTTCTGAATATGGAACATAATTACTGGAGTGTTTTTGATGAAAATTTGGATAGATATAACTAATGCTCCTCATGTAATGTTTTTTAAGGATATAATTAAATATTTTAAAGATCAAGGTGAAGATGTAATAGTAACTACTCGTGATTTTGGAGACATACATAGATTAATGGAAACTCATGGTATTGATTTTATTTCTGTTGGTAAACATGGTGGTTTAGGTTTATATAAAAAATTAAAAGAAAGTACAAATAGAGTTAATGAGATTGTAGATATAATAGCTCCTGAAAAAATCGATGTTTGTTTAGCTAAACATTCAGTGGAGTTACCGCGTGTATCTTTTGGTCTTAATATACCTAATGTGTATATTATAGATAATGAATATGCAGAAGCAGTAAATAAAATGACATTACCATTATGTGATAGGATTATTGCTCCAAGTGTTATTGATGTAAGGAAGTTAATGAGGTATGGTGTAGATCCAAATAAAATAATAAGTTATGATGGTACTAGTGAGTTGCTTCACTTTAAAAATTTTGAATATAATGAAAAAATATTTGATGATTTAGATATTAAGCTTGATTTAAATAAAACTATATTAATGAGGCCTGAGCCTTCTCTTGCTTCATATCTTGATGTTGATTCTGAAAAATCAGTTCTTTCTCCGATAATTGATGTTTTAAAGGATTATGCTAACATTCTTGTATTGCCTCGTTTTAAACAGCAAGCTGATATTTTTGAAGGAATTAATAATGTCAGTATACTTGAACCTCCTATTGATTTATCTAGTGTAATTAAACAATGTGATTTAGTTATTGGTGCTGGAGGTACTATAAATAGGGAGTCGGCAGTTTTAAAAACGCCTGTCATTTCTTGTTATCCTGGTGAAACTTTGGCTGTTGATCAATATTATATCAATAGAGGTTTAATGTTTAAGTATAATAATGTTGAAGATATTGTTAATAGTGCTTTGTCTTTTCTTGTTGTTGATAAGGAAAATAATGATTATAATGAGTATGATGTTTCTTCTAATAACTTATTTAAAACAATAATAGATTGTACATATAGGTTGTAAATTTAATTTTTTTTTATTGTAGAGTTATTTTTTATTAATATTATTAATTTTTTTATTAATTTTTTTATTTATTTCTTTATTAATTTATAATTCTTTTAATTATTTCTTTTAATTATTTTTTAATTTTTTTTTATTTATTAATTTTTCAATAAATTATTATAGTTTTAAGATAAATATTTATTAGAAGAATTATAATTAAAAGAAATATAAATTAAATTAGGTTGCTTTAATGAAAAAAATTAACATTAAAAACATTAAAAAAAGACACATTGGATTAATACTTATTATATTTATATCTGCCCTTTTATTAAGTAGTTTTGTAACAGTAGCTTTGAAAGATAGTGTTAATAATGCTGTTTGGGTTCAAGGAAAACATATGAATGATGTTGATTTAGATAATTTATCTAAAAATGGTGTTCAAAATATTTTCCTTCATTCTAGTGCTGTTGATATATTCGGAGAAAAAAATGTCAGCTCATGGGCAAAAAAAGCTAATGCAAATGATATTAAAGTTCATATTTGGGTTCAGTGCTTTTATAATGGAACTTGGATAAATCCGATTGATACCAATAAAAAAGACTTTAATTATGATTATTTTAATGCTAAAATAGATCAAATAAATAAATTCGCTGAGATTCCTGGAATTAGTGGTATTCAATTAGATTATATTCGCTATCCTGGAAATGCTTATGAATATAATTATCCTAATGGAATTACTTCTACTAATGCTGTTTCAAAGTTTGTTTCAATGGTTAGCGATAGTCTTAAAAATAAGGATGTAACATTATCTGCAACAGTAATGCCTGAAAGAGAGGATGAAAAATATTATGGTCAAGATGTTAGAACATTATCTCAGTATGTTGATGTGATAATTCCTATGGCTTATTCTGGTAATTATGATCAGAATTCTACTTGGATTAAAGAAACAGCATCCTATTTTAAAAGTTTAGCTTGGTGGTCTAAAGTAACTATGGGGATTCAAGTCTATGTTAGTGATGATAACGAAACTTCTCTATCTGAAAGCACAATAAAAGAAAATTATAAAGCTGCAATTGATGGAGGGGCTGATGGAGTGGCATTATTTAACTGGGAACTTATGAAAAATTGGTTTAATTTAAATGAAATTAAACAATGAATTTAGCTATTTTAAATTTATAAAAATTTGATAATTTATATGATAATTTTGTATCTGATTTTATTTACTAGGTAAAAACTATGGAACTTACAAATCAAATTATAGACATTATTTTAAATTTAGATATTTATTTGGGTTATTTAATAAACTTATTTGGTCCATTAACATATTTAATATTGTTTTCAGTTGTTTTTTGTGAAACTGGGATAATTCTTATTTCATTTTTACCAGGAGACTCATTAATATTTATAGTGGGAGCATTATCTGCAGGAGGAGAATTAAATCTAATATTATCGATAATTATATTATCAATAGCTGCTATTTTGGGAGATACTGTTAATTATCACATTGGAAAATATATAGGCCCTAAAATATTCAATAAGGAGAGTTCTAGACTTTTCAATAAAAAACATTTAATTGAAGCTCATGATTTTTATGAGAAATATGGTGGAAAAACAATTATACTAGCACGTTTCATACCTATTATACGAGCTTTTGCCCCATTTGTAGCTGGAATTGGGTTAATGCCATACAAAAAATTTTTATCATATAATGTAATTGGTGGTATAACATGGGTGCTAATTTTCACTTTAATAGGATACTTTTTTGGTAATTTACCTATAGTAAAAGATAATTTTTCATTTTTAGTAATAGCTATTGTTGTTATCTCTGGTTTACCAATATTACTACAATTAATAATGAAAAGAAAGAAAAAAATAGATAATAAGTCTTAATTTATTACTTAATTTAGTAATTAATTTAGTAATTAATTTAGTACTTTATATTTTAGTTTTTATACTTTAGTTTAATTTATAATTTTATTTTAGTATTTTTCATAATGAACTCTAGCTTCATTATATTTATCGATAAATTTATTTTCTTCACCTTCTGCAGGATATCCTATACTTATTATGTTAAATGGTCTTAAATTTTCGTTAAGATTGAATAAATCAGATATATATTTCATTCTTTCCTCTTTAGGTGCAATATTTACCCATACAGCACCTAAATCTAAATAACTTGCTTCCAAGAGTAAAGTTGTAGCTGCAGCTGCCATATCTTGCTGCCATACATGTTTGAAATGAGAATTTTCCATATTTGCTATAAGTACAATTGCTAAGCTAGCTCCTTTTAGAACTTTTGAATTATGGTCCATTTCACTTAATTTGTTTATAGTTTCTTTATTTTTAATAACTATAAATTCCCAAGGTTCTTTACCCATTCTAGATCCTGGTGCTTGCATTGCAGCTTTTAACAATTTGTCTATCTTTTCATCCTCAATTTCGCCTTCACGATATTTTCTAATACTTCTTCTTTTGAATATTTCTTCCATTATATAACTTCCTACTTTTTATTACATATTTTCTAGCTTTTATTATATAATTTCTTTTTTTATTATATAATTGAAATTAATAGAACATTATTTAAAACTTATAAAACTAATAAAATTTATAAAGTTAATAAAATCTATAAAAATAATATAAAAAATTATATAAAAAATTATATTTAATAATAATTATTATTTTAATATATAATTATATTTATTAATTATATTATTTTATTAATTATATTAGTTTAGTAATTATATTTAGTTTAGTAATTATTTTTAGTAATAAAATGATAAATTTTAGTAATAAAAGAATAAATAATATATTATTTTTTAAAAAGCTTTAATTGAATTATCAGCTGTTGGGAAAAATGAAATTTAAAAATATTAATAATAAAAATATTAATAATAAAAAAATTAATAATAAAAAAGCAATTTCTGTTCTTTCGGGAGGATTGGATTCAACTGTTGCAACAAGTTTCTTTGCAAAAGATTATGATATTCATGCAATAACTTTTAACTATGGTCAAAAAAGTTTAAATCAGGAAATCAATGCTTCAAAGAAAATATGTGAAAAATTAGGTATGAGGCATACAATAATCGATATTCAATGGTTAGCTAATCTTGGAAACTCTGCATTGACTAGTGATAATTCTATTCCTAAGGTAAATCTCGATGATATTGATAATATTGATGTTAGTAAAAAAACAGCTAATAAAGTTTGGGTTCCAGGTAGAAATGTTGTTTTTACAGCTATAGCTACTTCTTTTGCTGAAAGTGAAGGTGCAGATATAATAATTGTTGGTTGGGACAAGGAAGAAGCAGCTACCTTTCCAGATAATTCAAAAGAGTTTTTAAATAGTTTTAATGAGCTTATAGATATAGGAACTATTTCTTCTAGTAAAATTGAAATAAAAGCTCCTTTAATTGATTTAGATAAAATTGAAATTGTTAAACTTGGAAAAAAAGTTGATGCTCCTATGGATATTAGTTATTCTTGTTATACTGGAGAAAATAATCATTGTGGTGTTTGTGAATCTTGTGTTCGTCGTAAAAGAGCTTTTATAGAAGCTGGAGTTGATGATCCAACTATTTATATAGAATAACTTTGATTATATTTTTAATATTTTTAATATTTTTAATATTTTTAATATTTTTAATATTTTTAATATTTTTAATATTTTTAATATTTTTAATATTTTTAATATTTTTAATATTTTTAATATTTTTAATATTTTTAATATTTTTAATATTTTTAATATTTTTAATATTTTTAATATTTTTAATATTTTTAATATTTTTAATATTTTTAATATTTTTAATATTTTTAATATTTTTAATATTTTTTAATATTTTTTAATATTTTTAATATTTTTAATATTTTTAATATTTTTAATATTTTTAATATTTTTAATATTTTTTAATATTTTTTAATATTTTTAATATTTTTAATATTTTTTAATAGTATTTTTATTAATAATTTTAATAATACTATTAATAATACTATTAATAATAATAATTTCGATGATAATTTCAATATTTTTTAATTAAATTATCATGATATTATTTTTATTTAAATTTCTAGTATTTTTTTAGTGGAATTTTTTTTCTTTCTTTAATTGTTCGTAGTGTTCTTTATCCCTATATTTAAAGACTTTAGCTGGATGACCTCCAGCAATTCCATATTTAGGTATATTGTTAACAACAACACTTCCTGCCTGAATAATAGCTCCTTCTTCAATGGTAACTCCAGCTAATATAGTAACCTTATTCCCAATCCACACATTATCTTTTATTATAATGTCTTTTGATATAACTGTTTCATCATATGGTATTGATTTGCCATTATCATAATTATGAATGTCAGTTATTAGCATACACTCAATTCCAGAGTGAAAATTGTCCCCTATAATAACTTTACCATGGCCTTGTATTTTAATTCCATTAAAATTAACATTGTTTCCTAATTCTGTCTTTGGAGTAACATAACTTGGGCCATTAACTTTCAAATCATTTCCCACAATATTAGCTACTTTTTTAACCTTATTAGAATATTTTTTCTTTTTGAAATTTTGATAATATTTATAGAAAGTTGTTATTATACTCATAAAATGACCTTAAATTAATAATCTATTGATTTTTAAGCTATTGTTGGATTTGAAATTAATTTCTTATTTTTTTAATTTCTTATTTTTTTCTAGCTTTTTATCTTTTTCTATTTATATTAAGAAGAACATTCTGTAGCATATTGGGATAATAAGACAGCAACTCTATGAGTGGTTTTATCATCTAATTGTCTTTTTCCATGAACTATTTTTTGTAATAATTCATCAATAAATAGATCTTCATCAGTTAAAGGCATATTTATAACTGCAACTTCATTGTTTACAAAACCTACTAATGGTTCAACATAGAAGTTTTGAAATCCACTTTCATTTAAAAAATCGATTAATTCTTCACCTAAATGTATTGATTTTTGTTTTATTTTGTTATTATGTGGGAATTTATTTTCAGCTTCTTTGAATTTAAATTTACTTGGTGTTTTTTGATTATTTTCTTTAATATTGTTTTTTGCAATAGTATTGTTTATTGTATTCTTGTTTTCATTGTTATTATCTTCATTATCTTCATTATCTTTTTTATTTTTGTTATTTTTATTGTCCCTGTTTTTATTATTGCTTATATTACTTATATTATTTATATCACTATTTATATTACTATTTATATTATTGTTTATATTATTAGTCACATCAATGTTTTCTGATTCATCTAGAAGAGTTAAATCATCTAAATTTGATTTATTTACTAAGTTTTTATTTTCATTTTCAGTTTTGGTTTTATTTTTATCTTCTTTTTCATTATAACTTTGACTTACAATTGAAAATATTCCTGAGGATCCAACAACAACATGATTGATACCTTCATTTGAATTTGGAACTCTCACATAATAAAGAACATAAAAGTTGCCTGGAAGTGTTAAAAGCTTTTCTCTGATTAATCTACCTCTTTTTTCTGTAGAAACATAACTATTATTTTTGATTAGTCCAATGATAAATATAATAATTCCTATAACTATAAATATGACACTATAAATCCTTTTAGATAGTAAAACATCTAAAAGACCTATTAAAGCTATAATCAATCCTGCTATAATATAAACATCATGATAAGAGGTGTTTTTTGTATTTGGGTGAGGAATTAATTCTTGTTTTTGATTATGTGTTTTAGCTGCACTATTTTCTTTCTTTTTTTCTTCTGTGTTTCTTTTTGAAATTTTATCAAATATAGATTCTTCAGATTCTTTATTTTTCTTTCCTTCTAAATGATTTTGTGTTTTATCCTCAATAGTTTTATTTTCATTTTCATTTTTATAGTTATATTTATTAATAGACTCATTGTTTTTATTTTCATTATATAAAGATTGATTGATGTCTATGTTTCTTTCAAGTGTTTTTCCATAGCTTTTAGATATACTTTCTGAGAAATCTTTTTTAATTTCATTTCTCAATTTTTTTTCTAACTTTCTAAGATTAGCTTCAGTCATTGGATAAATAATATTTGAATCAAAATTAGGAGTGTTATAATTGGGATTAGAAACAAGATTAGAGTTATCTATATTATCTATATCTTTTTTATAGCTGTCTTGACTATCAAATTGATATTCATTAGAATTTTCAATTTCATGTTTATTATTTAAAGTATTTGAGCCATAAAATGGTTTTTCAACATAAATAACATCTTCCTGATCATCTATATATTTTTCTTCACCAATCTGTTCTTTTCCATGGGTTTTATTTTCTTCTAATTTATCAAGATTATTATTGGGGGGTTCATCAATAGTTTCATTGAGTTTTTCATCAATATATCTTAAATCTCCATAACAACTAGAACATTCATAATCTTTAAGATTTTCATTATTTTTAAGAGTATATTTTAAACTACAATCTTTACAATATACAATTTTAGAATCAGGATCATCTCTATAAAGATTACTATGATTTTGCTTTTTCAAAGAGTGTTTTGAGGGATATTCCTCAACTGATTTTAAGTTTCCTGCACATACAGAACATTCATAATCATCGACTTGTTCATTATCATCGATTTGATATTTAGCTCCACAGTTTTCACATGCTACAACTTTCATAGTATCATTCTTTCTTGTAACATTAATTAAATAATATATTTTTTATTAATAACTAATATAAATTTTGATTAAATTTTGATTATCTTAATATTAATTGTTTATAGTATCTCTTTTTTTTAATTTAAATATTATGATATATTTCTTGTTAATATAATGTTAAGAATTATGTTTAGAATATAATTTATAAGATTCTTTTTTAAATAGCTATTTTGGAATAAGTATAGTAGCTGTAAAAAAATTAGTGTTTATTATTTAATTCTTAATTTATTCATTGTTTATTATTTAATTTTTAATTTATTTATATGGTTAAGTTTATATACTATGTTCACCTTATTATAAGATAGTAAATGTTCACTTTGTAAACACCTTTTTATTAAGATTTATTTTTAATTATTCTTTTTTTGGATTTTATTAATTGGTCATAAGCATTTTCCTTCTTGTTTTGGTGTTTATTGTTTATAAGTGGTATATTTATATTTATTGGATTCAAATATTTTAAAATTTAAAAAATAATATAAAAATTTAAATTATAAAAAAATAAACGAATTAAATTAAGTTTATGATAATTTAAGAGAGTTTAAGATAAATAATTAAATGAATAATGGTATTTATTATGAATTATACTAATAAAACAAAAAAATTGATTATCAGCATTTTTATAATATTTTTATTATTGGTATGCTTAAATAATGTTTCAGCTACTGATAATGATAATAGTAAAGGTAATGGTAATGATACTGGTAATATTACAGCTAATATTACTTTAAGTAATGATATTGGTGCAGATAATTTTGATGTTAACATTACCTCTGGTGATCAGTCAGTTGATGATTGTCAGGATACTAATTCAAGTGCTTTATATAATCTAACTGATGTTCCTACTGGTGATCGTAATGTTACAATAGCTATTAATTCTACTGTTAATATTTTAGAAGAAAATGATGCTTTGGTTTTTAACATTACTGATGGTTTTGGTAATCCTATTACTTCTGATGTTATTTTTTATCTAAATAATTCTGTTTATGAAGCTATTTATGATGATGTTAATAAATTGTGGTTCATTACTGGTCTTAATTCTGGCTATTGGAATGTTAAAATAAATGTTACTAAAAGTGTTAATGTAATAGCTAATAGCACTAATGATTTGAATCTGTCATTAATACTTAATCAACTTAAAGTTAAGAATGAAAAGGTCAATATTACAATTGACCCAGTTTTACCTGCTAAAAATGGAGATATTAGTGAAATACATGTTAAAGTAACTGATGAAAAGGGTAATCCTATTGAAGGGGTTTCTATTACTATTAGTATTAATGGTGCTACTGGTTTTTCAATTGTAAAGACAAATTCATATGGTGAAGCTATATTAAATCATAATTATGGTGATGGTAAGTATTATCAGTGGTGGAATAAACCTGGTGTTTACCCTATTAAAGTAATGACTTTTGATACTTTCATTAATGGAATAAATTATACTGCAAAGTCTGTTGATGGTTCTATTACTCTTATTAATAATTATACTCCTAAGATAGAGGTAATCTCAAAAAATAGTCCTATTGCTTTATATGGTAAATCTATAGTTAAAGTTAGGTTACTTGAGTATTATCCTACAAAAAAAGTTGGTGAGGATCCTGTATGGGCTTGGCATCCAATTAGTGGAGCATATATTATGATATGGTTAACAGGAACTACTGGAACTATGTTATTTACTGATGCAAATGGTTATGCTACTTATTATTTTGACCCTGCAAAAACTGGCTGGGCAAAAACAACAGTAAGTTATAGTGGTTATCATTCTGGAAATATTACTATAATACAACCAATTTCAAAAGAAATCAGTATATATGTTACTCCAAGAGCAGACCTATTAATCACGAATGTTAAGAAAATAACTTCAACAAAATATAAAATCACTGTTAAGAACAATGGAGAAGTGACTTCCCAAAAATCTAAGCTTAAAGTATATTATAATAAAGGAAGGAATGTTTATTCGAGGTATATTACAGTTAAAGCTTTAGCTAAAGGTAAAAGCATTACTATAACTGTCAAATTAAATAGCAATAATAAAAAATACAAAAAATATGCTGTAATCAACTATAATCATAAAGTTCTTGAATACAATTATGATATTGTTAGTAAAATTGGTTCTAACTATTCAAGTAAATATGATTATTCTAATGATAAAATTTCATTTAAATCTGATTATATTAGATATAAAGCTGATTTAGCTGTCACTGCATTATCTTTTAATAAAAAAACTAATATATACACTATTCATGTTAAAAACAAAGGTAATAAGATAGCTACTGGTAAAATTTACATTTTATTTTGGTATGGGTCTCAAAAAAAGCCTAAATCTCCAATACGCTTAACTGTTACTCTTAAAAAAATAAAAGGACATGATACTAGGATACAGCCAGGTATGACTTTAAATCTTGATGGGCTTAAATATCCTGATAAAGCTAAAAAAAGTACCATACTAAAAGTTTTAAATAGTAAATATAAGAAGTATGTTTATATTAATTTTAATAAAAAGCTTTTAGAGTCTAATTATAAGAATAATCTCAAAGGATTTAAAAAATCACAAATAAATATCGTTTCTTAATGAAATTTAATTTAATTAAATGTATAAGGAGGTTTATACTATTAAAATAAAAATATTAAATAAAATCGAAATAAATAAAAAATTCTCTATTTTATTTTTATTAATAATTGTATTTAGTATTCTTTGGTCGATCGGAGCCGTTTCTGCAGAAATTTATATTGGAAATGGAGATATTACAATATCTAACTCTGACGCTGATGCATATACTGATTTGTCTGTAAAAAGCACTACAAAAGCAAAAATTTATTCACTTGAAAGTAAAAAAAAGATTCCAAGTAAATATAAAAAGTATGAAAATTATACTTTTAAAGTAGCAAAAGGAACTAAAATCTATTATAAAGCTATAGTAAACCCTTCTGATAGTTCTGTTACTAATATTACTGGCTTAAAACTCAAAAAATCCACTGTAAGTTTTGGAGATAAGACTAGAAAAATCAGTAATAAGTGGATATCTCATAAATATAAAAAATCTGGATGGTATTTGATTAAAGTAAATCTCAATGCTACATTTACTAAAGGATATTTGTTTGGTATGGATTTACCTGGAAATATTATAAATGGAACCAAAATATACCTTGTTTATGTTGAAAATAATCCGCAGCTTAGTATAACTAAAGTTACTTCTGGTTATAATACATATCAAAACTATAAGAAAAAAAAATATTGATTATTTAGATATTAAAATTATAAACATTGGTTCAAAGACTTCAAAAGCTACTAAAATTAAGATGTGGTATCAAAAACCAGGAACTAAAAATTTCGGAAAAGTGTATTCAAAACTTAAAAAATATACTAAATCTGCTAAACTCAAAGCTTTAAAACCAGGAAAGTCAGCTACTGTTAAAATATTCTTTAAAATACCTAAGAAATATTTAAAACTTGTTAAGAATATAAGGTTGGATTCTCTATATAGGGTACGTGAAATCAGTAGAGCAAATACTTTATATAGCTTTAAATGAGGATTTATTTTTTATATTATTTTTTTAATAATTTTATATTTTTATTATTTTTTAAATTACTATTTCTTTCATGATAAAAACTATATAACATTATTTACATAGTTAATATTAAAGTTTATAATAAAAACAGTTTTTAAGAGAAGGAAGGATTACCTATGGTGAATAAGAAACAGTTAGCTATTGACTTTGCAAATTCTTTAAATCGCCATGAGATTGAAAAAATTATTTTATTTGGTTCTGTAGCTCGTGGTGAAGATACTAAGGACTCAGATATTGATATTTTGATTATTACTAATAATAAGTCTAAAATTATTGATGATGTTTATTCTAAAGTTGGTAAAATAATTTTAGAGTTAGATGAATATCTATCTGTTAAAATAATAAGAAAAAATAATTATGAACAAGTAAAGAATTCTCATATAATGACTAGTATTGAGAAAGAAGGCATTTTAATTTAATTTTAATTATCATAGGGATTTAATTATGGCATTTGATGAAGTTGAGATGGAATTTAATATTGCTAATGAAAAGATTAGCCATGCTTTGATTTTATTTGAAAATGAAGCTTATAATTCTGTTGTTATCTTAGCTTATTATGCAATGTTCCATGCAGCTAGAGGGATTTTAGCTAAGAAAAATATTTATCCTAAGACTCATAAAGGTATTACTCATCAGTTGGGGCATGAATATATTCATATTATGGACTTTAATCAGGATATTTACAATTTATTTATTAGGTCTCAACATGATCGTTATGATGCGGATTATGAACTTTATATTGTTTTTACGGAAGAAGATGCAGATCAATCAATTAAAAATGCTAAGATTTTTATTGATGAATGCAAAAGGTTTTTATAAATCAATTTTTTATTAGATTTTAATTATTCCTCTTGGTTTTTTATTTTAGGATAATATATTCTTTAAAATATCTAAGAAATTTTTAAAACTTGTTAAGAATATAAGATTAGATTCTCTATATAGGGTACGTGAAATCAGTAGAACAAATACTTTATATAGCTTTAAATGAGGATTTATTTTTTATATTTTTTATATTTTTTATATTTTTTATATTTTTTATATTTTTTATATTTTTTAACTATTTTAGCTATTTTAATATTTTTATAAAATAATTTATTATAGGCTTTGTAGAAATCCTTATTTTTTACACTTGAAATTTTTAATTTTGTGAAATTAAATTGTTAAAATAATTCTTTAATTTCAAAATAAAAGATTTTTAATCATAATCTTTTTTTATAATTATATTGATATTAAAAGGATTTCTACAAAGCCTATTTTTTTATTTTTATATTTCTTATTTTTATTTTATTTTTTTTTAATTATTTTTAATATTCCTTTAATTTTAATTTAAAGCTGGGGGGGGGGGGATAGCTATTGTTTTTTTCTTTTTGCTGTGTTTATTCGTTCATATGGGTTCTTATTGTCTTGTTTATTATTTTTTAGTTTTTAATTTTTTTATTCTTTTAATGACGTTTGGGTTGTTTTTTGTTTTTGGGTAGGAAGTTTTTTATAGTAGTTTTTTTATATTATATTATTGTAGCGTAGTGAGTGTTCTCATTGTGCTAGTATTTTTTATATTACTGATTGATTGGATCAGGAGGTGAAAAAACGAAAATGTTTACAATAAATAGATTTTTTAAGCCAATTATTTTTGTTGGGTGTGTTTTATTTATTTTTTTAGCTTTATCTAGTGTTAGTGCAGCTAATCATGATTTTACTACAGTTAATACTACTGAACAGTTCCAAAGTGTTATTAATAATGATAATGATAATGATTTGGTGATTAGTTTTGATGATGGTGAGTATGTTGATTGGGGTCAGCTTAATATTAGTCGTAATGCTACTATTGTTGGTAAAAATCGTGGTGGTGCTAAATTCACAACATCTAGTGTTGATACTTTGTTTAATATTAATGCTACTAATGTAAAGATTATTAATTTAACTATTAGTGGTTATGCTACAGCTATAAAATCTAATTGTAGTGATTTGACTGTTAGTGATAATAATATTACTACTTCTGGTGTTAGTATTAATTTAAGTAGTAGTGGTAGTGCTAATCCTATAACAGGTGTTGTTATTAAGGATAATATTATTAAATCCAGTATATCTGCTGATTATCGTGGTGCTGTTTTTTTATTCGGTAAATCTGCTGATAGGACTGTTTTTGATGTTTTATTTAGTGGTAATAATATAACTGGTGTTTCTTCTGGTGTATATTTAGGTGATGGTAGTTATAATAGTCCTGTTTCGTCTGCTAATTTGGTTTTTGAAAACAACAACATCACAGGAACATCACGTGGTGTTTATCTGTCTGCATCCAGCAGCAACAACACCAATATAACCTTCGCCAACAACAACATCACAGGAACATACTATGGTGTTTATCTGGAGCCATACAGCAGCAACAACACCAATATAACCTTCGCCAACAACAACATCACAGGAACATACTACGATGGTGTTTATCTGTCTGCATCCAGCAGCAACAACACCAATATAACCTTCGCCAACAACAACATCACAGGAACAG